>CAYUTG010000045.1:4857-15698 GCA_964447555.1 uncultured Marinobacter sp. | reverse complement strand
ATCTAAAACACCCTGATCCATCAGTACGTTACTCATTGTGGTGAAGTCGAAGTGATGCAACAGTTTTGACAGGCGTTGTTCACAGACATCAAGATTGTTGTAATGCCTGAAGCGTGAAAACCATTTTACGTCAAGCCTTGGCTGCCCGGGGTCGACTTCCCATGGGTGAAGGTAGAACACAAAGGGCTGGCCCTGTCGGTTGATGCTGCCCAGCCCTGCCCGGCTGAACCAGTAGGGGAACAACCGAAAATAGCCGCCACCGGCGATGGGGAGCGTGTAACCGGGCAGTTTCAGGGTACTGAGGGGAAACTCTGCCAACTCATGGCCTTTGTCGGTTACCAGTCGGTGTGGCCAACGGGGCGTGCCCGGCATGCCGTAACGGTCGTGGTGTACGGGGAATATGGAGGAATCCCAGGTAAAGCCTTCTTCGGCCAGTATATCCAGCGCCCAGCGTGACTGATTGGTGATGGAGTAACTCGCCGCGCGGTACCCGGTTACCGGTGTTCCCAGAATGTCTTCAAGAATGGCTTTGGAGCGATGGGTTTCTTCCTGAAACACCTCGGGGGGCTGGTTATAAATCAGCTGATGACTGTAGCCATGGCTGGCAACTTCGTGCCCTGCTTCGGCAATACGCCGCACCAGTTGTGGGGAGCGTTCGGCCACCCAGCCCAGGGTAAAGAATGTTGCTTTCACATTTGCTTTGTCAAACAGCGCCAGAATGCGATCCGTATTGGCTTCAACCCGGTATTCCATGGTTGGCCAGTCGTCATACTTTACGGCTTCCGCCAGTGCGGCTACCTGAAAGTAGTCTTCTACGTCGATCGTCAGCGCGTTCTGTATGTTCTTATTCATGGCATACGCCTTAAACACATCCTGTGTCAGTTACCGGAACCGATATTCTACACCGAGCAGAACCCAGTTCTCATCGTATTCGTACACCGGGTCGTCACTGCCCTTACCTTCATGGCCCAGTTTTCCTACCAGGCTCAGGTTCCGGCTGGCCTGATGTTCCACACCCAGTTCCAGCCTGGCGATGGTGTCGTCCCGGTTGTCTTCCTGGAAGGAAAGGTAGTCGTAACCAAGCGCCACATAACCTTTGGTAAGGCTGGCTATTGGCCTGGTGTACCGGAAGTTAATACCGGCCCGGTCTTCCAGGCCGTCGGTTTCCAGGTAGTCCGTTCTGTTGGCGAACAGGCTTATATTCAGTGAGCCTGTGTCTGACAGCTGTTTGTTAATACCGGTTGAAACACGGGTGGTCTCAACCGTAAGGCTATCTTTCAGGTTCAGTTCAAGATCACCAAAGCGTACCGAGAAATCAGATGTTCGGTCGGTCAATTCCCGTGTTGCGTGAAAAAACCAGTCGGCGCTTGGCGTTATATTCCGGGTTATGTCCAGTGTGCCTACCAGTCCGTCGCTGGACTGGGTTGTGCTGCCAATCCGGCTTTCAATTTTACTGACACCTAACGAGCCGGCCAGTATGGTGGTTGTCCACAGCTGGTTAAATATGACGTTCACAGCCTGTACGTCTACCTCGGCACCGGTATCCAGTTCCGTGCGACTGTAGGAGGAGCTTAGCCCGCCGCTGAAGGCGTCGCTGAACAGATGGTTCCAGGCGATGGAGCCAGTGTAGCGTTCACTGTCGTTGTCTTCGGGCTCACTGAATTCTGTGTTTTCGTACCGTGTAGACAGGTTGATCAGATCGGTATTGGTTAGCCGCCACAGGTAACGAGGGCCGGTACTGAATACGTTTTTGCGGGTACGGTTGCTTTGGGTGTCGTTTTTCGTTGTGTCCTGGCGTACATCGTGCAGGTTGTTGCTGACATCCCAGTACAACTGATTCGCCAGTTCGCAATTGCCGGTGAAATCCATATCGGCATAGGTTTCGTTATCAAACGACTCCTGTTGCCAATAGGAATAACCCAGAGTGCCGGCAAAATTGGCGTTACAACGCCCGGGCTCGCTGTTGTAATTCGCGCGCAGGTAGGCCCGGCTTTCGGAATCGCTGGCTTCGTTGCCGCTGGTTTTTTTTGCGTTATCGGTAAACCGGGTATCCAGCCCCCCGGTTAACTCAAGGCCTTTGGCATAGCCGGTTACAGGGGCGCTCAGCAATGGCAGCAGAAGTGCTGCCAGAAGGCCGGCTTTGGCGGGCATCCCTGGCCCAATGGTGTTAACCATTGATCACCGCTCCCACAAACTTGTCCGGGTTAAAAGCCGTGGCTGCCTGTTCAGCAGTCGTCTGAGTAATTTTGCCATGGGGTACAACCAGCATACCGTAATCACACAATTCTGTGAGGATGCGGGCATCGGGCGATTCAGAGATCGGGGCTGTGTCCAGAACAATGAAACGGTCCGGGTAGCGCCTGCGTACTGCCTGTATGAACTGCTTCATGCGAAACGAGGTGAAGAACTCCGACGGTGTTTCGCGCCGGCTGCCGGCCGGTATCAGCCTCAGGCGGGGTATACCGGTGGGATAGAGTATTCTGCCGATTTCAAAATCGGAATCGTCCAGAAAGTCTGTCAGCCCATATTCAGGAAGTATGTCGAGGGTTGAGTGCAGCGAGGGCTCTCTCAGGTTGCAATCGATAATCAGGGCGGTCTTGGCCTGATCAAACGCAAAGGATGCGGCCAGGTTGAGGGCCACAAACGACGACCCGGCGCCACTGCTGGCACCACTGACCACCAGCGTAAAGTTGTTGCCCCCGGAGGCTTCCAGCAGTTTGGTTCTGAGGTTTCTGAACTTGTTGACCAGCGCCCGATTACGGGATTCCGGATAGATAATGCGGCGCTCTTCGAGATCGTCCGGAGTAAGTCGCCTTGGCTCCTGCATACGAACGATCTGTTTGCTGATAACGTACTTATCAACGGCTCCCGGCCCCAGCTCCAGAGAGCTGGGCACCAGCATTTTGGACTCTTCAGACTCGGAGTATTCCAGCTCTTTCTTGAGCTTTTCTTTCCGCTTCAGCCAAAAGGCGTGTTCATCGGTATCTTTGCCAATGCCGTCATCCCCGGTGCGCTCCGGACTCCTGCGCCGATTGCCGGTGCCGGGCGTATCAGAGTGGCCACTTCTTTGCTCAGACATCAAATCACTCCCAGTTTGGACAGGGCTACCACAGAAACGTATGCCACCACCGCAAGTGCCGAGAAAATGCCGATCAGTGTGGTCATTTTGCGGTCTCGCCGTTTCTCAAACGGCGTTCTTACGTTCGGTATTTCTGCCAGCACAGGTAACCCTATATTTTCTTCCAGTTGTTTACGGGCGCGGATTCGGGGGTCTATCTGCAGCAGGCCTGCCGCTGTTCCGAATGGTGCCAGAATGCCAAGGAACAAGCCTGCAATTGCGAATACCGAGAAGCTCAGGTGCTCGGGCACACGGGGGAACTGGGCGGCTTCGGTGATCCGGTAATTCAGGCCTTCGCCTTCAATATCCAGGCGCATGGATACCCGCGCTTTTTCCCGCCGTTTGAGCAAATCATCATAGATTTCCTGGTTCACCTGCATATCGCGGGTAAGTTCGGCGTATTGGGCCTTGTTGGACTGAATTCGCTCCATGCGTTTGGCCTGCTGTTCCAGCAAACGCTCCAGTGAGCTGATGCGGGTGGTCACGGTGGCCATGTCTGCTTTGGATTTAGACAGTGCAGCGCTTAAATCCTGGTAGAGCGGGTTAACCGTTTCTTCGCCTTCAACCACGGGGGCGGCCGTCTGGTTCTGAGCGGCGTTGTCTCTCTGTTTGCGCAGTTCTGCCAGTTGTTCACGCAGAATAACAATGTCTGGATAACTGTCATGATACTGCAGGCGCAGGCTGTCCAGCCGGGATTCCAGTGCCTGAATGCGTTCGCGGTAGGCGCTTTCTGTACGCCCCTGCTTGATGGTAGGCCGAACATTGGCAAGCTGGCTTTGCAGTGAGCCTATTCGGGTTTCCAGTTCTTCTTTTTCAAGCTCGGCTAACTCTTTCTTGCTCCGGAGTTGTGCCATTCTGGCATTGGCTTCCTGCTCGGTGCCATCGGTGTTTTCAGACAGGAATTTTTTAAGATTATTCTCTGCCTCTGTCAGCTGTTGCTCGTAACTCTTTACCTGTTTATCAATAAAATTGTAGGCACTTCGGCTTTCGTTACGCTTGCGGTCTTTTGTTTCTGCAATAAACAGCTGCCCCAGCCGTTGTGCAACGCGCAGCGCTTCCATCTGGGAGGTTGATGAAAAGCTGATACCAAAATAGCTGTCGCCTCTCTGGCCAACGGATATCCCCTGCCGGATGTAGGCGATTCGTTTTTCTACCGCTTCCGGCTCCATGGACTTATTTTTGAATACATCTGAATCGGTGGCCAGCTTCTGAATAATGTTACGGCTCATTATTAACTCTCTGGAAGCCGAAACCCGGTCACTCACTTCTGTGGTCACTGCCCTGCCCTCCATCAGAGGGCCGATGATATTCCTGTCGTCTATAAAGATTATGACATCAGACTGGTACTTGTACGGCCAGACAAAACCGGCGCCAAGTATCGCGAAGCTGACCACAAGAAACAGGAGGAACGCACCCCATTTCCGGCCACGAACCTCACGAATGATTTCCACTGGTAACTGCGATAACGGTAATGCCATAACTCAACCAAACCTCAGGTGTTTCTGCTATGGAATGCTGTTCAGAAACTGCGTTCCGGTATTGTCAGAATGTCGCCCGGCCGAATCGGGTAGTTTGTGGCCACTTTGCCTTTGTTCAGGATGTCATCCAGCTTAACCGGAATGGCCACCACCTTGCCGTCTACTTTGCGGTACAGAACCGAGTTGTTCAGCGATGCAAATTCGTTGGCACCGCCGGCATTCAGAAAGATGTCCAGCACCGTCATGCCGGCGCGGTGCGGAATGGAGATGGGCTGGCGCACTGCCCCTGTTACCCGCACGCGGTCGGTGAATTCATGGCTTCCGGTGGAGGTAACTACCACACTGACCTGGGGTTCGCGGATATACTCTGCCAGCGTATCCCGGATGGAGCTGGCCAGCTCTTCCGGGGTGCGGCCACTGGCCTGCACATCGCCCACCAGCGGCACTGAGATTTTGCCATCGGGACGAACCGGTACGGTAATGCTCAGATCTTCATTCCGCCATACAGACACGTTGACAACATCTGTGGCACCCAGAATGTACTGGTTAACGCTGTCTCTTGTTTCAACGGCCAGAGCGCGGTCTATGTCTTTCTGTGATGAGACTGTCGGGCCGGCACAGCCCGATATAAGCGCGACGATAAAGCACCAGAGGAGCCCTTGAGTAAGATACTTCCGCGACATTGTAAATCCGCTCTTGTTATGAAGGCTGTGCGGCACAATGAACCTGCTCACCTTGATCCTTTTTTAAACAGTACCACCTCTACTGTCTGGATTATAACCAACAAATCCAGCAATAAACTCTGGTTCTTGATGTAGTAGAGGTCGTACCGGAGTTTTTCCCGCGTATCTTCTTCGTTATCTGCGTAGGCGAAGCATAGCTGAGCCCAGCCGGTAACACCGGGTTTTACACGGTGCCGTTCATTATAGAACGGAATCTTCTTTGCCAACTGTTCAACAAACACCGGCCGCTCGGGCCTCGGGCCAACAAACGCCATAGTGCCATTGAGAACATTAAAAATCTGAGGCAGCTCATCAATCCGGACTTTACGGATAAAGTCGCCCACCCGGGTTACCCGCGTGTCATTCTGGGTTGCCCAGACTGCGCCGTGCTTTTCCGCGTCGGTTCTCATGGAGCGGAACTTGTACACTTTGAAGATGCGACCGTTCAGGCCCACCCGTTCCTGGCTGTAGAAAATCGGGGCTTTCAACCCATCCTCTATTTTAATGGCGATGGCGGTGAGCAGCATGAATGGAAATGCGGCAGTGAAAAGCGCACCCGCAGCCAGTAAATCCAGAGAGCGTTTGCCCACTCCGAACACTGAGGACACGCTGAAACCATCTGAAAACACCAGCCAGCCTGGCGTGATCATTTCCAGCGCGACCTTACGTGACTCACGCTCGTAGAAGTTGGCCCCATAGACGATTTTGATACCTTCCATTTTGCATTCCAGAAGGTCATCCATCGGCAAGCCTTTTCTTCTGTCATCCACCGCAACGACGATTTCAGCAACGGGATTACGCAGCACGTAGTCACGAAGGCTGCCAGCTACATTAAGAAGGTGCTCTTCAGCGATTTCCACAGGCGCATCTGGCATGGGAACAAAGCCAGCCAGGATAAACCCTTTACGGTTAAAGGGTGTACGCAGGTCTTCCAGAAGCTGCTTCGCCCTAACGCCCGCACCCAGCACCAGCACTTTTCGTTTGAACGCATCTTTGCCGATAACGGCAAAGAAGAAGGAGCGCGCGATACCCAGCAGAAAAACGCCAAACACAGAGGCGGTTGTGAGAACGCTGCGGTCCCCGAAATACCAGAGCCATTCGTTCGCAAGAAAATACGCAAAGCCACACAAGGCCAGACTGATAAACAGCGACATGATGGTGCGGAGCATCATGCCGGACATGCCCTCTTCAACCCGCGACTGGTGAACTCCCAGTGCAATCATGACAATCAGGTTGAGCAGTGCGTAGACCACGCAGGAAGGGAGAACGTAGTTAAGGTTTGTGTAAAAAAAACTGACATCGCCATAAAAGCGAAAAAACACGGCCAGACCAAACGCCAGTATGAGAACGGCGAAGTCAATAAGACCGAGTATGATAAAAGGCAGATGAATATAGTGCCTGAACAATCTGACGTGGGCCACGTCAACTCCTTTTGCTGCTCGTAACATTACGGAAACGCATCCCGCGTCATATACGGCGTTCAAGAACAGCAGTTTACTGCAATTTGAAATGACTGCAATCGCTAGTTATTCAGAACCGGCGCTTAACAAACACAAATTCCCGGATTAGCCCGGGAATTTGTGGTACAGATTCAGCGTTGAGTTATCAGCTTCGTGCTGATTTCCGTGCAATGCCAAGGCCTATCAGACCCAGTGCAAACAGTGCAAGAGTGCCTGGTTCTGGTACGGATACTGAACCGATGGTTACGTTATCAAGCCCGTAGCCATCATCGTTGTTGTTGGAGAAAATAGTGACATCGCCAAGACCGGCGGTATCGTAGAGGGTGATGTAAAATACCTTGCCGTTACCCAGTGCACTGCCAAACACATCAGCAAAGCTGAAGCCTACACCGCCAATATCGAAACGGCCGCCCGCATCGTTAGGGTCGGTCATGAAGAAGCCCATGGCGTTGTACCCGGCCGTGGGTGAAATCTTCATTTCTGTCGCATCCATGCTGTCTAACCAGTTGTCCGGAGACACGGAAAACCGCCCGTTAAACGGAGTGGTTGAACTATCCAGCACAGCCAAACCAGCAGCGCAACTGTAGCCGCCGTTATCACAGGCCCCACCACTACCCTGGCTGACGCTGGTAAAGGAGCCAACACCGGCAGCAGAGTTGATTGTCAGCGACTGGGTTCCGGCTGTATAGCCTGCAGTATCAAAGGTTTCTGTGATCTGACTACCACCCAGTGTGGCCAGAAACGCCGTCTCGGCTGCTGCGGAAGCTGCGTTGCCCTGCCCACTGATAGTCAGTACCGGTACGGCGCTGGCCAAGGCTGAAACACTCAGTGCGATACCTGCTGCTGCAAGTTTTATAGCAGTTTTCATTGTTGGTACTCCTTGCATACTGGTTAAGTCGTCGTGACTTATTGCAACCTTACGGCTTTGACTTTAGCAATCGCTGTGCCAGCAGGTGGTGGCCTTTAGATTCATAGGGTTGCAAATATCAGGCATGTCAGCTGTAAAGTTTACTGACACACCTGATAACCGGGAGTACGCGATCTGTATTTCGGTTTTTTCTTTATTAAACAGTAAGCAAGTCCACAAACTCATGAACCGGCGTTGCTTCCAGCATTTTCTGAGCCTTACAGAGGCTGAAGATATCCTGACACCGCTGTGCAACAAACCGTGTAGCAAGGTTCGCTCTGAACTTGTCTTCCAGTAACGGAATCCCTTCTTTTCTGCGGCGACGATGCCCTATGGGGTACTCCACCGCCACCTTGTCTGTGCTGGAGCCATCCTTAAAGAACACCTGTACTGCGTTGGCGATGGAGCGTTTGTCTTCTTCCAGGTATTCCCGGGTGTAGCGCTCATCTTCGACCACTTCCATTTTGTCTCTCAGTTGGTCGATCAGCGGGTTGGCCTGGTGGAAATCGTCTTCGTAGTGTTCTGCCGTCAGGTTTCCGAATATCAGGGGTACGGCGGTCATGTACTGCAGGCAGTGGTCGCGGTCTGCGGCATTGGCCAGTTTGCCCACTTTCGAGATGATCCGGATAGCGGATTCGTGGGTGGTGATAACGATTTTATCTATGTCGTTCAGCCGGTCTTTGACTTCCGGATGGAGGGTAACCGCAGCTTCGGCGGCAGTCTGGGCGTGGAATTCCGCCGGGAAGGATATTTTAAACAGTATGTTTTCCATCACGTAGGAGCCGAAAGGCTGTGGCAGCGAGAACTGACGTTTGTTTTCCGGCTTCAGCGCCTGGTCTTTGTTGGTTTTGCTGAACAGTACGTCGTAAAAACCCCACTGGGGCGCTGTGAGCGCGCTGGGTATGCCCATTTCGCCACGCATGGCAATATCGGCCAGGCGAACGGCGCGGGAGGTTGCATCACCCGCTGCCCAGGATTTCCGGCTGCCGGCATTGGGCGCGTGGCGATAGGTTCTGAGTGACTGGCCATCAACCCAGGCGTGGGACAGGGCAGACAACAATTGTTCCCGGTTTGCCCCCATGAGTTTGGCGGTCACGGCGGTGGAAGCCACTTTCACGAGAACAACGTGGTCCAGCCCTACCCGGTTGAAAGAGTTTTCCAGTGCAATCACACCCTGAATTTCGTGGGCCATGATCATGGCTTCCAGCACGGAGCGCATGGTCAGTGGCTCTTTGCCTTCAGCTACCCGCTTTTGGGAGAGGTGGTCGGCAACGGCAAGAATGCCGCCCAGGTTATCTGAGGGATGCCCCCATTCAGCGGCCAGCCAGGTGTCGTTGTAATCCAGCCAGCGAACAATACAGCCGATATCCCAGGCGGCCTTTACCGGGTCAAGCCGGAAGGAGGTGCCTGGTACGCGTGCGCCATGAGGTACCATCGTGCCTTCTACAATCGGGCCCAGATGCTTGGTACATTCCGGAAAACGCAGCGCCAGTAATCCGCAGCCGATGGTGTCCATCAGGCAGTTACGGGCGGTATTCCATGCTTCATCACTTTCGATTTCGTACGAGAGAACGTAATTTGCGATTTTTTGCAGAACGTCGTCATAATCCGGGCGTTCGTTGAGATCGTAAGTTGCGGACATGGTGGTGCCTCCTCATGATCGTTAGTCGGGTACTCTCACCCAGCCTTCCATTAACACTCGTGCACTTCGGCTCATGATGGCTTTTGTCGCGGTCCATTGCCCATTCACCATGGCTGCTTCTGCGCCGACACGCAAGGTGCCGGATGGGTGGCCGAAGGTAACGTCAGTTCTGTCGCCCCCACCGGCGGCCAGGTTAACCAGAGTTCCGGGTACTGCGGCGGCAATTGCGATGGCAACTGCGGCTGTGCCCATCATGGCGTGGTGCAGTTTGCCCATAGACAGGGCGCGCACCAGCACATCAATATCCTGTGCCTCAATGGCCTTGCCGCTGGATGCAGCGTAGGCCGCCGGAGGGGCCACAAAGGCAACCTTGGGTGTGTGCTGGCGGCTGGCGGCTTCCTGAATATCCTGAATCAGGCCCATTTGCACCGCCCCGTGGGCACGAATGGTTTCGAACATTGCCAGAGCCTGCGGGCTGCTGTTGATGTCCTCTTGCAGCTCCGTGCCCTTGTAGCCGATATCTTCTGCATTGATAAAGATAGTGGGTATGCCGGCGTTGATCATGGTGGCCCGGAGGTTGCCGATGCCCGGTACGTTCAGCTCATCCACCAGATTGCCGGTGGGAAACATGGAGCCTTCGCCATCGGCCGGATCCATGAATTCCACTTGTACCTCGGCGGCCGGAAAGGTAACGCCATCGAGTTCGAAATCGCCGGTTTCCTGCACTTCGCCATTGGTGATGGGGATGCGGGCAATGATGGTTTTCCGGATGTTGGCCTGCCAGATACGCACTTTGCAGATACCGTTTTCAGGAATCTGGCTTTTGGCCACGAAGCCACCATTGATGGCGAAGGCACCGACGGCGGCAGTGAGGTTGCCGCAGTTTCCGCTCCAGTCGATGAAGGGTTTGTCGATGGCCACCTGGCCGAACAGGTAATCAACATCGTGATCTGGTTGAGTGGGTTCGGCCAGTATGACGGTTTTGCTGGTGCTGGAGGTGGCCCCGCCCATGCCGTCTGTGTGTTTCTGGTAGGGGTCCGGGCTGCCGATAACCCGCAGCAGCAGTTTGTCCCGCGCCGGGCCGGGCTTCTGGGCGGCTTCCGGTAGGTCCTGCAGGCGGAAAAACACGCCTTTGCTGGTGCCGCCACGCATGTAGGTGGCGGGGATTTTAATTTGTGGTGCGTGGTTCATGCGCTTGCCTCTATGAAGTCTTGTGCAAACCGCTGGAGCACGCCGCCGGCGGAGTAGATGGACACTTCTTCGGCGGTGTCCAGGCGGCAGGTTACAGGTACGCGTTCGGTGGTGCCGTCTTTGCGGTGGATCACCAGCGTGAGTGCGGCCTGTGGCGCTGCGGTGCCTTCTACATCGTAGATTTCGGTGCCGTCGATACCCAGGGTTTTGCGAGTGGTGCCTTCTACAAACTGCAGCGGCATGACGCCCATACCTACCAGGTTGGTTCTGTGTATGCGCTCGAACCCTTCGGCAACAATGGCTTCTACACCCGCCAACGCTAC
>CAYUTG010000045.1:0-4847 GCA_964447555.1 uncultured Marinobacter sp. | reverse complement strand
CGCCTTTGGCAGCCCAGTCACGGGAGGAGCCCTGGCCGTAATCGGCCCCGGCAACGATGATCAGTGGCTGTTTGCGCTCCATGTAGGTTTCAATGGCCTCCCACATGCGGGTGACCTTGCCTTCCGGCTCAATCCGGGCGAGAGAACCCTGCCTCACCTTGCCGTTGTCATCCAGAACCATTTCGTTAAACAGTTTCGGGTTGGCGAAGGTGGCCCGCTGGGCGGTCAGGTGATCGCCACGGTGGGTTGCGTAAGAGTTGAAGTCTTCTTCCGGCAAGCCCATTTTGTGCAGATATTCCCCGGCTGCGCTGTCCATCAGAATCGCGTTGGAGGGCGAGATGTGGTCGGTGGTGATGTTGTCTGGCAACACCGCCAGCGGGCGCATGCCTTTGAGCGATTTTTCGCCGGTAAACGCATCTTCCCAGTATGGTGGGCAGCGAATATAGGTACTCTGCGGCCGCCATTCGTAGTTGGGGTTGGTTTTCACCCCGGTTTCCCGGCTGAGATCAAACATCGGGATGTAGGTGCTTCGGAACTGCTCTGGCTTAACGCTCTCTTTCACAATGGCATTGATTTCTTCATCGTCTGGCCAGATGTCTTTCAGGGTGACAGGGTTGCCTTCCTGATCGTAACCCAACGCGTCCTTTTCAATGTCGAAGCGGATGGTGCCGGCGATGGCGTAGGCTACAACCAGTGGCGGAGAGGCCAGGAAAGCCTGCTTTGCATAGGGGTGTATGCGGCCATCAAAGTTCCGGTTGCCGGAGAGTACAGCGGTGGAATACAGATCCCGTTCGATGACTTCTTTCTGAATCTCCGGGTCCAGCGCACCACTCATTCCGTTACAGGTGGTGCAGGCGAAAGCCACAACACCAAACCCGAGATTCTCCAGCTCCGGCAATAACCCGGCTTCTTCCAGGTACATTTTTACGGTTTTGGAACCGGGGGCCAGTGAGGATTTTACCCAGGGTTTCCGGGTAAGGCCCAGCTTGTTGGCGTTACGCGCAATCAGGCCAGCCGCCACCATGTTGCGTGGGTTGGAGGTGTTGGTACAACTGGTGATGGCAGCGATAATGACTGCACCATCCGGCATCTTACCCTCTTCTTTTGCCCACTCTCCCGCAATGCCGCGCTCGGCCAGTTCGGAGGTTGGCAGATGCGCATGGGGGTTGGACGGGCCGGCCAGAGTACGTTCAACGCTGGCCAGATCGAAAGTCAGAACCCGCTCGTATTCGGCTGTTTTCAGGCTGTCCGCCCACAGGCCAGTGTGTTTGGCGAAGGTTTCAACCAGGGCAACCTGTTCGTCTTCACGGCCGGTCAGCTTCAGGTAATCGATGGTCTGGCCATCGATGTAGAACATGGCGGCTGTGGCACCGTATTCGGGGGTCATGTTCGAGATGGTGGCCCGGTCGCCTACGGTGAGGCTGTCTGCGCCTTCACCGAAAAATTCCAGATACGCACCAACTACCCGCTCTTTACGGAGAAATTCGGTGAGTGCCAGAACCATGTCGGTACTGGTGATGCCCGGCCGCAGTTTGCCAGTGAGTTTAACGCCGACAATATCCGGCAGGCGCATCATGGAGGCGCGGCCCAGCATCACACTTTCGGCCTCAAGACCGCCGACGCCTACGGAGATAACGCCCAGGGCATCCACCATCGGGGTGTGGCTGTCTGTGCCTACGCAGGTATCCGGGAAGGCAATGTAACCGCCCTCTCCGTCCGGACGTTTCTGCACCACCGGGGACATTTTCTCCAGATTGATCTGGTGCATGATGCCGTTGCCGGGAGGAATAACGTCCACGTTTTCGAAGGCAGTTTTGGTCCAGTCGATAAAGTGAAAGCGGTCATCGTTGCGGCGGTCTTCTATGGCGCGGTTTTTTTCGAAAGCATCTTTTTCAAAGCCTGCGTGTTCCACGGCCAGGGAATGATCCACGATTAATTGCGTGGGGACGACCGGGTTAACCTGTGACGGATCACCGCCCTTCTCGGCAATGGCATCGCGCAGGCCGGCAAGGTCTACGAGTGCAGTCTGGCCAAGAATGTCGTGGCAGACCACACGGGCCGGGTACCAGGGGAAGTCGAGATCGCGCTTGCGTTCGATGAGCTGCCTGAGGGAGTCGGTTAGCTTTTCCGGTGCACAGCGGCGAACCAGCTGTTCTGCCAGAATTCTGGAGGTGTATGGCAGTTTTTCAAAGGCGCCCGGCTGGATATCTTCCGCGGCCTGGCGGGTGTCGAAATAGTCCAGGCTGGTGCCTGGCAGGGGTTTGCGGTATTCGGTGTTCATGTTTGGGTGCTCTGTTTTAAATGGGGGTCTGACCCCGTGGGGTCAGACCCCTGATTCGGAGTTTGTCGCCAAATTGGGTGCCGGGCGCTAAGTGGGGGTCTGACCCCGAGGGGTCAGACCCCTACGGACGTTCGTCTATCGGCACCCACTTCGAATCCGCCGGGCCGGTGTACTCGGCGCTTGGGCGGATAATGCGGTTGTTCTCACGCTGCTCTTTCACATGGGAGGTCCAGCCAGATACCCGCGACATAACGAAGATCGGGGTGAACAGTTCTGTCGGGATGCCCATGAAGTGGTACGTAGAAGCATGGAAGAAGTCGGCGTTGCAGAAGAGTTTCTTTTCACGCCACATGACTTCTTCACAGCGCACGGAGACCGGGTACAGCACGGTGTCGCCGGTTTCTTCGGCCAGTTTCTCAGCCCACTTCTTGATAATGCCGTTACGCGGGTCGGAATCGCGGTAGATGGCGTGGCCGAAGCCCATGATCTTTTCTTTGCGCTCCAGCATGCCCAGCAGGCCGGCTTCCGCTTCCTCCGGGGTGGAGAATTTCTGGATCAGCTCCATTGCCGCTTCGTTCGCACCGCCGTGCAGCGGGCCACGGAGTGTGCCGATGGCACCAGTCACGCAGCTATGGATATCTGACAGCGTGGACGCACACACACGGGCGGTAAAGGTGGAAGCGTTGAACTCATGCTCTGCGTACAGAATGAGGGACACGTTCATGACTTTTTCATGAAGTTCGCTGGGCTTTTTGCCATGCAGCAATTCCAGGAAGTGACCGCCGATGGAATCAACGCTGCTTTCGGTTTCAATGCGAACGCCTTCGTTGGCGAAGCGGTACCAGTAGGTGATGATGGACGGGAATACCGCCAGCATGCGGTCGATTTTATCGTCCTGCTCGCTGAAATCCTGCTCGGTTTCCAGGTTGCCCAGCATGGAGCAGCCGGTGCGCATAACGTCCATGGGGTGGGCGTCTTTGGGGATCTGCTCGAGTACGGTTTTCAGGGCGTCTGGCAGGCCACGCAGGCTCTGGAGTTTTTGCTTGTAGGCATCCAGTTCCTGGCGGTTAGGGAGTTTGCCACGCAGTAGCAGGTAGGCTACTTCTTCGAACTGGGCTTTTTCTGCCAGGTCTGCAATTTCATAGCCACGGTATGTGAGGCCTGCTCCGCTTTTGCCAACGGTGCACAGTGCCGTCTGGCCAGCCACCTGGCCTCGCAGGCCTGCACCTTCCAGTTTTTTTGCTTCAGCCATTGTTGCTTTCCTCTCTCGCCTTGTAAGTATGGGGTCAGAGCTAAAGATCTGCCCCCTTTGTATTGTGCTTGTTGCTGGACTCGCCGGGGCCTCGGGGTCGGAACTTTAGTTCTGACCCCTTTTTCATGACCCCTTCTTCATCTCTCAGTCTTTGCCCTGCTGAAAAAGCTGGTCCAGCTTCTGTTCAAACTCGTGGTAATTCAGGAAGTCATAAAGCTCCATGCGTGTCTGCATCAGGTCGACCACGTCTTTCTGGTCGCCTTTTTCCAGTATGTTTTCATACACGGTAAGCGCAGCTTTGTTCATGGCCCGGAAGGCGCTCAGCGGGTAAAGCACCATGTCGGCTCCCGCTTCGGCCAGCTCTTTGCGGTTATACAGCGGGGTAGCGCCAAATTCTGTGATGTTGGCCAGAATGGGCACATCCAGCGCTTCGGAGAAGGCTTTGTAATGCTCCAGCTCGGTGACGGCTTCGGCGAAGATGCCATCCGCGCCGGCAGCCACACAGGCTTTAGCGCGTTCGATAGCAGCTTCAAGCCCTTCCTTCTGGAAGGCATCTGTGCGGGCCATGATGAAGAAGTCGTCGTCCTCACGGGCATCGGCAGCGGCCTTTATGCGGTCTACCATTTCCTCCTGAGACACAATTTCTTTATTCGGGCGGTGGCCGCAACGCTTCTGAGCCACCTGGTCTTCTATATGGACAGCGGCTGCACCGGCACGTTCCATTTCGCGGATGGTGCGAGCAATGTTAAATGCCCCGCCCCAACCTGTGTCTATGTCCACCAGCAGTGGTAAATCAGAGGCAGCGGTAATGCGCCTTACGTCTTCTACCACATCGTTCAGGGTGGTCATACCAAGATCCGGCAGGCCGTAGGAGGCGTTAGCCACACCGCCCCCAGACAGGTAAATAGCCTGGTGGCCGACTTTCTGGGCCATCATTGCGGCATAGGCATTGATGGTACCAACTATCTGGAGCGGCTGGTTGTCTTTCAGGGCCTTGCGAAAACGGGCGCCCGGGGAAAGCTTGCTGGTCATGGTGCTGTTCCTCTTCGGTTATAGGGTCAGTACGCCGGCCTGAATCTTTTTTTCGATGTTCTGGCGGGCGGCATTGATGTGTCTTTTCATGAGAAATTCGGCAAGTTCGCCATCACGCTGGGCAATGGCTTCTACAATACGACGGTGTTCACTGAGGGCGCGATGTGGGCGCCCCGAGGAGGTGCTTAAGCGGTAACGGTACATGCGTACCATGTAGTAAAGATCGCCCAGAAGCATCTGGGCCAGTTTGGTATTCCGGCTGCCGGTGGCAATCCGGTGGTG
>CAYUTG010000044.1:14377-15840 GCA_964447555.1 uncultured Marinobacter sp. | reverse complement strand
GTTAGCTCTTTGCTGAGTGCTTCCTCTTCTGACTCGTATATCTGGGGTGCAAGAGCTACAAGAATAGCCACTACAGAGAGCACAACACTTAACTGTCCAGAATTTTCTCCTGCCCATTTCCAAACTTCTTTTAACCCACCTTCTGCAAGGGCTTGAGCATCAATCTGGACAGGCACTCCAAGGGTGGTGGCAACTTCTTGAAAAATTGCGAGCAACTCTGCCTCGCAGCGATTCCGAAGAACGGCATCCATTGAGTGCTCGCTATCCTTCAAATAGTAATGGAGCTCGATCCCCCCAACTGAGGTCATGCCATTCTCCTTGTATATCTAACAGCTTATTCAACGAACACATTCGTATAACACGGGTTCGCATAACCCGCATTGAAAAATGCACAAAAAATCACGTAAAAACAATCACAAACCAAAAAAACCACGGCTACCGCCGGAGTTATACGCCCCCTCCAGGTGGCGCCTTTTGCGCGAATGGGGGCGTATAACTCCATGAAAGATAGTTAACTCTGTCAAAAGTATCAGATGCTTACCGCTTTTTCCTGCCCTGCGTCAGGAGTTTTGCGAACAGGTTCGTATAACTCCGGTCAACATGTCGAAAAATGGTTCGCTGCTAACGCCAGATGGACCTTCCATTCAGGGGGGAATGCGGGTTTGGTTTTTTGGGAGCGGGGTTACTGAAGTATCTTGTTGCGCTGCTTGATCAACTCCCACGCCTGCTGGTAGCGAAGCAGGCGCTCTTTGGCGGTGGCGTGCTCTGCTGGGCTCAGTTGTTGCTGGGCCAGTTTGTCCGGATGGCACTCCGAGACTTTTTTGCGGTAGGCCCGTTTGATAATGGTCAGTGAGTCTCGTCTGGTAACGCCCAGCAGCTCGCAGGCTTGCTCATAGCTTGTGGGCCTGGGCTGGTTTTCAACTTGTCGTGCCCAGACTTTGCTGGCGTAGCTGTCAAAAATATCGTCGCTGATGGACATGGGCAGTCCAATATGATCGATAGAGTCTTCGCAGCGGTATCGGCGGGGCTTGGCGGGTCGTCCTTTCAGTTGGGCGCCGTGGCACAGGCAAATGGCGACCTTCAGGGCGGTTGCGGGTGATAGGTGTCCCGCCACATTCAGCAATAGCCCGCGCAAAGCTGGTATATGGTCTGCCGATTTGCCCTGTTGAAACCAGTTAATGGCCCGTTTGCGCTGTCGGTCAGACAGCTTCAGGGCCTTGATGAGCTTTTCGGCGTAATGAATATCGGCTTCCGTAACCCGGCCTTCGGCTTTGGCAATATAGCCAAGAAAAAAGAACAGGGGGTGCCTGCTCCAGCGGGGCAGGTGGGCACGGCTCATCAGGGTGGTTGCCTGGTGGCCGCAGGCAGAGAGTTCCTGAAGAAGGTTTGAAAATTCGTTTTCCATCCGTGCCGGTAAGGCTGGCTGGCGGGTGTTGTCGGCCATCCCGTCAATGCTCCTGATT
>CAYUTG010000044.1:0-14367 GCA_964447555.1 uncultured Marinobacter sp. | reverse complement strand
GTCCAGTTCCCGAAGCCGGGCGGGCGTTCCCACATCTACCCAGCGCCCTGAGTGGTAAATGCCTGCAACCCGCTCTTTGTCCATGGCTTTGCGCAGCACGGGGCCCAGCTTTCCGGCCTGGTCGTCCAGGCCATCGAACAGGCGGCGGTTCAGCAGGCTAATGCCGGTAAATGTCAGCTTTCCAGAACCTTCTCCGGCCAGTAAACCATTGTCCAGAAGCTGGAAATCGCCTTCGGGGTGGTGCGGGCGGTTGTCGGTAACTACCAGTAGCGCGTCAGCCTGTGCGGGGGGCGACAGCAGGGAAAGGTCAAAATCCGTCCAGATGTCGCCGTTGATCACCAGAAACCAGTCAGAGCCGGTATCCGTCAGCAAGGGCAGTGCACGAACAATGCCGCCGGCGGTTTCCAGTGGTTCGCCTTCGGGCGAGTATCGTATGGCTAGCCCGAAGCGCTCACCTGTGCCCAGAGTGAATTCAATCTGCTCCCCCAGCCACGCGTGGTTGATCACCACATTCCGGTAGCCGGCCTGTTGCAGGTGGTTCAGGTGGTGTTCAATGAGGGGCCGGCCACCTGCACTGAGCAGGGGTTTGGGTGTGGTCAGGGTCAGGGGGCGCATGCGCTCGCCTTTGCCAGCTGCCAGAATCATTGCCTTCATTGTGGTCATGGGTGAGCACCCGGTACCGGTCCGATGTTTTGTTCAACTCCCGGCACTACCCGGCTGCACAGCCATTCATGGAAGTGGCACAGCGCTGGCTGGCGGTTGCTGGCGGTGATCAGGTAGCCCAGGGTACGGGGAATGTCGTTCAGGAAGCCGTGCTTGCCGTCCCGTATTGCCAAGCGGGCAAAAATGCCAGAGGCCTTCAGATGGCGCTGCATGCCCATGAACTCAAACCATTGCCGGAAGGTTTCGCTGTCTGCCCGGTGTAGTCCAGCCTGCAGGCTGCGCTCACGGAAAAATTCCAGCCACTCACAGACGCGTTCTTCCGGCCACTGCACGTAGCAGTCTTTAAGCAGCGAGACGACATCGTAGGTTACCGGTCCGGTAACGGCATCCTGAAAATCGATAACTCCCGGCCGGTCTGTCTCTGGCCGCACCAGCAGGTTTCGTGAGTGGTAGTCTCTGTGTACGGTGACGTCTGGCTGTGCAAGCGCGCTTTCACGAAGAATCGCAAAGGTGGTATCAAGCAGTGCGCGCTCGCCATTGCTCAGGGCCATGCCCAGATAGTGCTCCAGAAGCCAGTCTGGAAACAGGGCCATCTCCCGGTCCAGCAGGGCCGAATTGTAAGCGGGCAGGGGGTAGTTTGGAGTAGGGGGTATCTGTTGAATGTCGGTCAGTTCTGCCAGGGCTTCGCGATAAAGCCGGTCAGCCGTGTGCTCGTTCAGTTGGCCGAGCATCAACTGATCGCCAAAATCCTCCAGCAACAAAAATCCCTGCGTCAGGTCTTCCTGTAGTATTCGCGGTACGGCTACTCCCTGCTGGTGCCAGTGGCGGGCAATGGCCACAAAAGGTTTGCAGTCTTCGTGTTCCGGCGGGGCATCCATCACAATAAACGGTTGTGGCTGGCTGTCAGCGGTTGCCTGCCACACCCGGAAATACCGCCGGAAGCTGGCATCGCCGGAAACCGCGTCCGTTGTGGTTTGTTCAAAACCGGGAAACTGTCTGACCCAGCGGGCCAGCAACTGTAAGCGGATGTCCATAATGTGGGTGGTTATCCTGGCAAATAGATGGTCGCTGACTGCGAAAGTTATCAGACGAGTATAAAGAGGGTAAATCAGTTTTGCAGCGGAGTTTCCGTTAACAACCCGGAATGGCACGTGTAAACTAGGCCGCTGTCTGACCAATCCTTCCAACCCATTCACCCGGAACAGGAATCTGCCACTGTGCCTATGTCTGATTACCTTCTGCGCATCCCGGTACGCCGGTTGTCGCGCCGGTTGGGCAAGGTGCTGTTGGTGGGCGCTACGGGCATGGTTATTCAGCCGGTTCAGGCGGCCCCGACGGCGGCAGAAACCGACTGGCGGCCGAAAGCTCAGCTACCTGCAGAAGTGCGTAACCGCTTGCCTGCCTTTTGCCAGGGTGGTTACCTGCCTCCGGAAACATCAGGCAATGGTGAAGCCCTGATGGCAACCGGGAGCACAGAAGCCCCCCTTGAAGCCAGTGGCCTGAATGCCCGTTACGATATTGACCATGAACTGCACCTGAAGGGTGATGTGCAGCTCCGGCAGGGCAGCTTTCAGGTAACGGGGTCTGAGGCGCGATACGATCAGAGCAGTGGTGCCGTCTCCGTACAAGGCCCGCTGACCAGCCGGGGTAACGGGTTTCTGTTAACCGGTGAGCGCGCAGAATACAGTGTTAACTCGGGGCGCTTTGATATTAATACGGCAACCTTCCTGCTGCATGGCCCCGAAATGCGGGGCAGTGCCGGCAGCCTGGTTCGCCTGGCAGACAATCAGGTGCACATTCAGGATGGCATGCTGACAACCTGCGCCCCCCGGCAGAACGACTGGTCTCTGGTTGCTTCAGACATCACGCTGAATCAGGCCGAGGGATTTGGCACGGCCCGGCATGTTCGTCTGGAGGTTCTCGATGTTCCGGTATTTTACTGGCCCTGGGCCAGCTTTCCGATTGACGACCGCCGGAAATCCGGGTTTCTGTACCCTCGCTTCGGTTCGTCCAGCGCCGGCAGTGGCGCTTTTTTTGCGGCTCCGTACTATCTGAATCTGGCCCCGCATTACGATGCAACCATTACGCCCCAGTATATCCATGGCCGGGGGCTGTTTAACGAAGCCGAAGGGCGCTATCTGAGCCGGTTTGGCGAGACCGTCCTGCAGGTTGGCTACATCCATAATGATTCAGCCTACGAAGATGATTATCCGGGTGAAGATGGCGAGCGTTGGGCTCTGGATGCAACCACCCGGGCGCAGTTTGGTAGTGGCTGGACAGGCTATGGCGATTTTTCTGTGGTCAGCGATGAAGATTATCTGAGCGACCTGAACCGCAGCCTGGAAATTAACCAGACAACGCATTTGCAGCGCCGGGGTGGTGTACGCTATCAGGACCGGCAGCAATATTTTGACGCCTACCTGAACGATTACCAGACAGTCAGCCAGCGTATCGCCGATGTAAACAAGCCGTACGCGCAACTGCCGGAAGTGGTCTACGGTGCAACAACGGAGCTGGGCTGGCTGGAAGCCGGGCTGGAAAGTCAGTACACCGTATTCTACCGCGACAACAGTAACCTTACCGGGCTGGACCGCGCCAATGGCCAGCGCCTGCGAGCCACCCCGGAGCTGGCGGTGCCCATGCGCGCGCTCTGGGGGTTCAGTCGGCCATCGGTCAGCCTGGACTACACCCGGTATCAGCTTGACGACTATACACCGGGCAGTGGCAGTTTCGACCGCGCCGTGCCGGTGGCTGAGTGGGATAACGGCCTCTATTTCGACCGCCAGTCCAGCCTGTTTGATATACCCTATAATCAGACTCTGGAACCACGGCTTTACTACGCATGGGCCGATGCAGACGCCGATCAGAATGACATACCGGATTTTGACACCAGCCTTCAGACCTTCCGGTTTGATCAGCTGTTTCAGCCCGACCGGTTTGTTGGTGGTGACCGGGTTGGTGATGCCAATCAGTTAACGGTCGCCTTAACCAGCCGCTTCAACGATTTGCTGACCGGTGCAGAGCGGGCAAGATTCAGTATTGGCCAGATTCAGTACTTTGATGACCGCGAGGTTACCCTGTTTGGTCAGGGCGCAGGCACGCGCAGCCGGTCTCCGCTGGCGGGCGAGATGGTTCTTAACCCGCTGGATCATCTGGAAATTCGCTCGTCCGGTTTGTGGGACCCGGAAACCGGTGAAACCGAAGAGGGCCGAAGCCAGTTGATGTTCCACTCCCGTGATTACCGCTATATTGCCAGCCTTGGCCACACTTACAGCAAGGGCGAACTGGAACAGTCCGATGCAGCGGCGGTTTTTCCGGTAACCGATCGTGTTAGCCTGATTGGCCGCTGGGTGTACGATTCCAGTCTGGACCGCACCGTTGGGTCACTGGCTGGCCTGGAATATAACAACTGTTGCTGGAGTGTTCAGGTGGTGCATCAGAACTACTTCACTGATGATCAGGAACTGGATAGCCGCTTACTGTTCCAGATACAGCTTAAAGGGCTCGGCGGCAGTGGCGGTGCGTCAAGCCGCATCTCCGAATCCATTATAGGTTTTGACGAGCGGGAAAGCCGCCGTTTCGGAACTCCGCGATCAGAATAGAGACTAACCAATATCAAGAGGTGTTTATGAAGGCGACCCTTCGCCAGGTGGTACAAATCATGCTGATGGTCGTGGCAGTTACTCTGTCACTGACGGCACAGGCGGAGCGTAAGCTGCTGGATCAGGTAGTGGCGATTGTGGATGACGATGCCATTTTGCAGACACAGCTTGAGGCCCGAATCAGCACCATAACCAACCGGCTGAGTGAGCAGGGAACCGGCTTGCCGCCGCGTGATCTCCTTGAACAGCGGGTACTGGAGCAGTTGATCACAGAATCTGTTCAGCTCCAGATGGCTGAAAAAATGGGCATGCGCATCAGCGATAACGAGCTGAACGAAACCATGATGAACATTGCCAAACGCAATGGCATGACCATGGAGCAGTTTGAACAGCAATTGTCTGCAGAGGGGGTCAGTTACCAGCAGGCCCGTGAGCAGATTCGTAATGAGATGCTCACCAGCCGGGTTCAGCAGCGCCAGGTGGGTAACCGTGTGCGGGTAACCGACCGTGAAGTTGAGAACTACCTGCAGGCACAGCAAGCCCGGGGCGGTAACGATGCTGAATATCACCTTGCCTATATTTTTATTGAAGTGGACGACCCCACCAACGATGCCGGGGTTTCCGCTGCAAGAGAGAAGGCAGAAAATCTGAGAAAGCAGATTGTTGATGGCCGGGATTTCCGTGAGGTAGCCGTTGCACAGTCGGATGCCAGCAATGCCCTGGAAGGCGGTGATATGGGCTGGCGCACAGAGAGCCAGTTGCCGTCTCTGGTTGCTCCGGTTGTGCCCGATTTACCTGTTGGCGAGCCATCTCCCGTGCTGGAAAACCCCAGTGGCTTTCACCTTGTGATGGTTATCGACAAGCGTGGCGGCGAGCAGAAGAAAGTGATTGAGCAGCGCAAGGTCCGGCACATTCTGGTTCGCCCGTCGGAAGCGGTCACCGACAGCCAGGCCGAAACAAAAATCCGGGACATCTATCAGCAACTCAAAGACGGTGCCGATTTTGCGGAGCTTGCCCGCACCTATTCCGATGACCCTGTTTCCGGTTCTGATGGCGGTAATCTGGGCTGGGTGAGCCAGGGCCAGATGGTGCCTGCGTTTGAACAGGCCATGATGGAAGCAAATGTCGGTGAAATTAAAGGGCCGTTCCGGTCTCAGTTTGGCTGGCATATTCTTCAGGTACAGGACGTTCGTAATAAAGATGTCAGCGATGACGTGAAAAAATCCAATGCCAGGCAGGCTATTTATCGCCGCAAATTTGAGGTGGAGCTGCAAAACTGGTTGCGGGAGATTCGCGATGAAGCTTTTGTTGAGTTTAAGGGCGACTATGCCCGGAACGAAAGAGCTGGCAGTGATGATACCAGCGAGGGCTCTGGTGAATGACTAGCCGAATGACACTGGCCCTGACCGCCGGCGAGCCCGCCGGCATTGGCCCGGAGTTGTGCCTGCAACTGGCAACCGAACCCCGTGATACCGGCGTGGTTGCAGTTGCAAGTAAACCACTGCTTGAGGCCCGCGCGGCCTTGCTGGGGCTGAACGTTGCTCTGCATGACTGGCAGCCGGGGCAGAGTGCCGAAACCCGCGCCGGGCACCTGTCCGTTTTATCGGTGAGCGGTTGTGCCAGCACAGAGGCCGGTATTCTGGATCCGGCGAACAGCCGCTACGTGCT
Source organism: uncultured Marinobacter sp. (assembly GCA_964447555.1). Lineage (GTDB taxonomy): Bacteria > Pseudomonadota > Gammaproteobacteria > Pseudomonadales > Oleiphilaceae > Marinobacter. Next base: position 8,434 of record CAYUTG010000044.1, on the reverse strand, counting down.
GGAGACCCTGAGAACCGCCGCACTTGGCTGCCTGAGCGGCGATTTCGACGGCATGGTAACAGCCCCCGTACACAAAGGTGTGATCAATGAAGCCGGCGTGGCCTTCAGCGGGCACACCGAATTCCTTCAGGAACTCTGTGGCGTAGACCGGGTTGTGATGATGCTGGCCACGGATGAATTGCGCGTGGCGCTGGTTACCACGCACCTGCCGTTGAAGGACGTATCCGCGGCGATCACACCGGAGCGGATTGCTCAGGTTGTGCACATTCTGAACGCGGATTTGAAAACCTATTTTGGTATTGTTCAGCCACGTATTCTGGTGGCCGGGCTCAACCCCCATGCGGGGGAGGGCGGTCATCTTGGCCGTGAGGAAATCGAGGTCATTGAGCCTGCGCTGGACAACCTTCGCGCCGAGGGTATTCAACTGACCGGCCCCTTGCCTGCAGACACCCTGTTCACACCGCACTGGCTGGACAACGCCGATGCAGCCCTGGCGATGTATCACGATCAGGGGTTGCCGGTACTGAAGTTTCAGGGCTTCGGCCGGGCCGTTAATATTACCCTTGGGCTGCCCATTGTGCGCACCTCGGTAGACCACGGCACCGCGCTGGACCTCGCCGGCACAGGTAAGGCCGATGCCGGCAGCCTGCATGCCGCCATCCGTGTTGGCACACAGATGGCCCGTTGTAAAAAAGCCGCCAATCAAGAGAGCAACGCGTGAGCAATAAACCCGGCCATCAGGCCCGAAAACGGTTTGGACAGAACTTTTTACACGATCCAGGCGTGATTGAACGAATTGTTCGCAGTATTCACCCGAAACCGGACGATGCCATTGTTGAAATCGGGCCAGGTCTGGGGGCCATCACGGAAGAGATTCTGGCGGTTAATCCGGCGCTTCAGGTGGTCGAGCTGGATCGCGATCTGATTCCGGTATTGCGCACCAAATTTTTCAATTATCCGGAGTTCCGTATTCACGAAGCAGATGCGCTGAAATTTGATTTCAGCCAGCTGGTTCACGATGGCAAGCCCCTGCGTATTATTGGCAATTTGCCGTACAATATTTCCACACCGCTGATTTTCCATCTGCTTGCGCATGCCGGAGTGGTGCAGGACATGCACTTCATGCTGCAAAAAGAAGTCGTGCAGCGCATGGCGGCCGTTCCGGGTGATAACAACTATGGCCGGCTGGGCATCATGACCCAGTATTTCTGCAAAGTGCAGCCCCTGTTTGAGGTGGGGCCGGGGGCTTTCCGGCCAGCGCCCAAGGTAGATTCAGCCATTGTTCGCCTGGTGCCCCATAAAACTCTGCCGCATGAAGCAAAAGACCTGAGCACTCTTCAGGCGGTGGTGCGCACAGCGTTTAATGCCCGCAGGAAAACGCTGCGCAAGGCGCTTGCAGGCATGGTATCCGTTGAGCAACTGCAGAGCCTGGGAATCAACGACAATTTGCGCCCCGAAAATCTCAGCCTGGCTGACTACGTGCGTATTGCGGATCGGGTTCTGGCTGAGAACACCGCAGGGCCGGGTACAAACGAGGCAGATAATGACTGATTTTGCCATTGGAGACATTCAGGGCTGCTTCGAGCCGTTGCAGGCGGTTCTGGATATGGCCGGTTTCTCTCCGTCGAGAGACCGCCTGTGGGTAGCAGGAGATCTGGTTAACCGGGGGCCGGCCTCTCTGGAAACCCTGCGTTATATTGAAAACCTGGGCAGCTCGGCCCTTGTGGTGCTCGGCAATCATGATCTGCACCTGCTGGCGGTCGCCTACGGTGGCCATGAAGCCCGCCGGAAAGACACACTGGCAGACGTATTCGCGGCACCCGATTGCGATCACCTGCTGTCCTGGCTGCGCCAGCAACATCTGTGTGTGCATCATTCCGAACGCAATCTGGTCATGGCCCATGCCGGCCTGCCGCATATCTGGAGTGTGGATCAGGCCATGGCCCATGCCCGGGAGGTTGAGGCGGTTATCCGTGGTAACAGCGCCAGTGAATACTTCACACATATGTACGGCAATCATCCGGAGTGCTGGAGCGACGGGCTGGCAGGCATGGATCGCTGGCGGGTGATTACCAACTACTTCACCAGAATGCGGTTTATTGCCAAAGACGGTACGCTGGAGCTGACCACCAAAGCATCCGCGGGTGACGCCCCGGAAGGGTTTGCGCCCTGGTACAAGTTTGCCCGGAATGATAATACCCGGGTGGTATTCGGGCACTGGGCGGCACTGGAAGGTGACACCGGGGCTAGCCAGTTTGTCGCGCTGGACACAGGTTGTGTCTGGGGTGGTACGTTAACTATGATGAACCTCGACTCCGGGGAGAAAATTCACTGTGGCTGCTGAGCGCGCGCAAGCGTCAGCGGCGGGTCCGATGCGCTTTCCCCTGGTGCTGGGAGGCTGTTTTGCGCTTCTCGCGGTGATGGCGGGGGCGTTTGGGGCGCACGGTTTGCGCGGGCAGATCAGTGACCGTGGGCTGGAGGTGTTCCAGACGGCTGTTACCTACCAGATGACCCATGCCATTGCCCTTATACTGATCGCTCTTTTGTCTGCCTGTGGCCTGAGCCGCAGGCTGCTTGGCCTGTCTGCCGGGTTTTACAGTGCGGGCGTGCTGCTGTTCTGCGGCAGCCTGTATGTCCTGGCGCTGACAGATATCCGCTGGGTTGGCCCGGTCACGCCAGTGGGTGGTTTATGCTTTATCATTGGCTGGGGCTTTTTGATTGCTGCCGGAGTGCGTCAGAAGGCGCATTCCCGCATGGTAAAATGACAGAGGCAGTTTATGAAGATTCAGGTGAACGGGGACACAATAACGGTACCTGCCGGTGCCACCATTGTTGCCCTGATTGAACAGATGGCGCTCGCCGGAAAGCGCCTGGCTGTTGAGGTGAACGAAGACATAGTTCCCCGAAGCCAGCATTCAGAATTTACCCTCAGTGAGGGTGACACCGTAGAGGTTGTGCATGCCATTGGCGGTGGCTGACAGGAAGCACCCACCGGCGCCGCACTGTGGCTATGCCTGCTCTGCCAGGACAACTTAAAACAACCAGGAACACTATGAGCAACACCTCCGATATTCAATGCCCCGACGACAAACCCATCACCATTGCTGGCCAGGTGTATCCATCGCGCCTGCTGGTCGGTACCGGCAAATACCGTGATCTGGCGGAAACCGATGCAGCAATCACCGCCAGTGGTGCAGACATTGTCACGTTTGCCGTGCGCAGAACCAATCTGGGGCAGAATCCGGATGAACCCAACCTGCTGGATGTCGTGTCTCCGGAACGCTACACCCTGCTGCCAAATACCGCTGGCTGTTACACGGCCAAAGATGCCGTACGCACCTGCCGGCTGGCCCGCGAACTGCTTGATGGCCGGGATCTGGTAAAACTTGAGGTGCTGGGCGAAGATAAAACCCTGTACCCGAACATGATTGAAACCCTGCAGGCGGCTGAAGAGCTGATCAAAGACGGCTTCAAGGTGATGGTGTACTGCTCAGACGACCCCCTGTTCGCCCGGCAGCTGGAAGACATGGGCTGTGTGGCCATTATGCCATTGGGGGCACCTATCGGCTCTGGTCTGGGTATCCAGAACCGCTACAACATCCGCCAGATTGTTGAAAACGCAGGGGTTCCGGTACTGGTTGATGCCGGTGTCGGGACAGCGTCTGATGCCGCCATCGCTATGGAGCTTGGCTGTGATGGTGTGCTGATGAATACCGCGATTGCCCAGGCTAAATCGCCGGTCGTTATGGCTCATGCCATGCGTCTCGCCGTTCAGGCGGGTCGCGAAGCCTATCTGGCTGGCCGCATGCCGAAGAAACTGTATGCCAGTGCGTCGTCGCCGGTCGATGGCACCTTTTTCTGATATAGGGCACAATTTCCGACAACCAATAAACGAGGGCCGGCATAACCATGATCGGCCCCGAAAACGTCATACAAGAGCGCTGTAGCCCTACCATGCCCGATCCCAGACTGAACCGCCGTGAGGCCATCCTGCACGCCCTGGCTGAGCTCCTTGAGGCTGACCCGGGGGCCCGGATCACCACGGCGGGCCTTGCTAAATCTGTGGGTGTTACCGAGGCGGCCCTGTACCGGCATTTCCCCAGCAAACGAAAAATGTTTGAGGCATTGATTGAGTTTGCTGAAGAAGCCGTTTTCTCCCGCTGCCAGCTTATTCTGAAAGATCAGAATGATGTGCGCGTGCGCCTGAAACAACTGACGCACCTGGTTCTGGTCTTCGCGGAACGCAACCCCGGCCTGTGCTGTGTGCTGACCGGCGATGCACTGGTGGGCGAAAACGATGCCCTGCGCAAGCGGGCCTCTCAGTTCTTTGAGCGCCTTGAGATGCAGGTTCGCCAGTGCCTGAAGGAAGGCGATATTCGCCAGGGCGTGCGCCCCCGCGCCAGCGCAACCCGCGGTGCAGATTTTGTTCTGGTGTTCACTGAGGGCCGGATTCAGCGGTTTATACGCTCTTCTTTTTCACGCCTGCCATCGGCTGATTTTGAAGAGGTGTGGCCACTGATTGCAGAAGGTGTGTGGGGAGCGCAGGGCTAGCACATAGCTAGCAACCGGATGCGTCCCTCAGAATCTGACGAATCTCCGGCCAGAGGGCGGGGGCTGAAATCAGAATATCCCGCCCCCACAAATCGGCCGGGTAGTTGTCGGGCACATCACCAAAATGCCCGGCGGTCGCCCCGGCTTCAATCGCAATCAGCCGGGCTGCTGCAAAATCCCAGGGGCTGACATTTTCGTAGTAGATGTCCAGCCGGCCACAGGCCACCCAACAGATATCCAGAGCAGCAGACCCTATCCGGCGCAGATCCCGGCACTGATGAATCATCGCATCCAGGCGTTTTATCAATGGTTGCAGGTTGTCTTTCGTGTAGGGGAAGCCCGTGGCGAACAAGGCCTCCCGGGGCACGGTTGCACCACTGTGCCGAATGCGCTTGCCGTTCAGCGTGGCGCCCCTACCCAGGGTTGCCCGGAAGGTTTCATTGGCAAAGGGAGCGTGAACAACCCCTGCCTGCACACGGCCTTTTTCTGCATAGGCGATAGATACGGCCACTTGCGGGTGCCCGTAAGCGTAGTTAACGGTGCCGTCGATCGGGTCAACAACCCATAAGGGCGTTTCCAGTTCTTCTGCCTGGCTCAGGTCTGGCATGGCTTCTTCAGACAGAATGCGGTGCCCCGGAAAGCGTTTCCGTATGGCCTCGGCAATAAACTCATCAACCAGTACATCGGCGTGTGTGACCAGCTCGGTTTGTTGTTTGTAGTCTGTGCGCAAGGTGTTCTCATCACGCTCGCGGCGCACCAGTTCACCGGCTTCAAGCGCCAGATTATCAGCAAAATCGGTGATCATCTGAAGTGTAACGGAGTCAGACACAGCGCCCCCATAGCAGCAGTTAGTCGGAATGAGGGCACCAGTCTAGCATGGTGGTCTCAAAGGTTGCTCAGCCAGGCCTCCATTCTGTCCATAGCGGTAACCAGCCGTGGGCAGGCCTGTTGCACAAAGCTGTCGTCAAGCGCCTGGCTGGCATAATCACCGCCGGCCAGAGCCAGTGCCTCTGCACCGTCAAAATCCACAAAGGCCAGTCGCGCGCCAAGGTGGTCTGGCACAAAGCCAAAATCGCTGGCGGGCAGAATCGCAACACCGGTGTTTTCAAGCAATGCCTGGCAAAATGCCTGGCTGGTTTTGATGTCTCTGGTCGCCAGCCGGTCCCGGAAGCCTGAAAAGTCCGGGAACACGTAAAACGCCCCTTCGGGTTTCTGAACCACGGCACCCATGGTGTCCAGGCGACGATGCACGTATTCACCAATCACTTTCAGCACCCGGCGAGACTGCACCAGGTACTCCGCTATGTCGTCGCCACCGTTAAAGGCGGTGATGGCGGCAAACTGTGTGGGTGCGCTGGTGGATGTGAAGGTTTCACTGGCAATAATAGCCATGGCATCCAGCAGGGGGCGCAGCTCTTTCGGGAAGATGAACGTGCCCAGCCGCCAGCCACCGGCCCCGGCCCATTTACTGAGCCCGGTACTGATAATGGTGCCTTCCGGGTAATGGCGGGCAATGGACCTGTGTTTGCCTTCAAAGTGTACCTCTCCGTAAATCTCATCGGAGAGCAGAATGATTTCGTATTTGCGGGCCACCTGAGCGAGCGCTTTAAGCTGGTCTTCCGTATAGGTGCACCCGGTCGGGTTTGATGGGTAGTTCAGAATCAGAATGCGAGGGCGTGAGGGATCATCCCGGCAGATAATGTCCAGCTCTTCAGCGGTCAGTTGCCAGTTGTTCTCTGCGTGGGTTGGCAGCCAGTGTACTGAGCGGCCGATAATCCGGGCCTGGGGTGCGTAAGATACCCAGCTTGGGCGGGGAATCAGCAAGTCGCCGTAGTACGCCAGCTGAAGAATAAACAGCAATTCCTTCGTGCCCGGGCCAATCAGCACATCTTCCCAGGTGCTGTTCATGTGCTCACTGCGGTTGATGTAACTGGCGATGGCTTCCCGCAGGCTCTTCAGGCCCTTTACCGGCAGGTAGTCTTTTTCATGGGCGTGCTCTTTCAGGGATTCAACAACCCGCTCGGGAACCGGGAACGGCGACTGACCAAGCCCGAGCTTGATGATGTCTTTACCCTCGGCCTTTAGCTGGTTGCTCAGTTCGTTGATGCGGAGCGTTGCCGAAGGCTGAATGCCGCGCACGTTCAGGTTAATGGCAAAATGATGGTCAGTCTGGATGTTCATTGTCCTGGTCTGTTGTTGAGAGTGGCTCAACCAGTATAGGGATTCCCAGGCTTGCTGTGGCCGGATTGCCGGTAGGTGATTGCCGAAGCGGTAAGGGCTTGTCAGGAAAACCGGTGAGGTTCCAGCTCCATATGCAGAATGCGCTGGCCCAGCATAATGACCCGGCCGGTGTAGCGTTCCTCACCGGTGGAGGTGAAATCGAACAGGAAGCGGCGCCATACCCGGAGCTGCCCTTCAGAGTCCCGCTTGAACCAGAGCCCACGCAGGTAAACGGCATCGTCCAGAAGCATAACGTCCATGGTTTTGCAGTAGTTGCCGGCGGCTTGCAGAACAAAGTCCTTGATCGCTTTGGCCCGCCACCAGTACCAGATGGCAAAGCCGGAGAGAAACAGCCACAAAAAGGTTCCCAGAGTCACAGTATCGGCATTCTTTTGTCATGAATGTCAGGGTGAAGGTTCAGATTACCACACAAAAAAGCCCGGCCACCGTTTGTTGGTGAAACCGGGCTTTTCTGGCCTTGCCGGTCAGCTTCCGGCTTTGTTGTGATCCCTCGCCAGAAGAATGTAGAAGGCGGGCAACACAAAGATTGTGAAGAAGGTACCAATGCCCAGCCCGGCACTGATGGTCAGGCCAATGGCAAACCGGCTCTGGGCGCCGGCACCAATGGCAATCAGCAGGGGCACCATGGCAAAAATCAGCGCCAGAGAGGTCATGATGATTGGCCTCAGCCGGATGGCCGCAGCCTCAATAACCGCATTGGCTTTGCTCAGCCCCTTTTCCACCTGCAGTTTATTGGCAAACTCCACAATCAGAATGCCGTTCTTTGATACCACGCCAATCAGGGTGATCAGGCCCACCTGGGTGTAGATGTTCATGGTGGCAAAACCGAGCACAATGAACGCCATGGCACCGGCAACGGACATGGGTACCGAAACCAGAATGATGAACGGGTCCCGCCAGCTTTCAAACTGGGCAGCCAGTACAAGGTAGATCACCAGCAGCGACAGGAAGAAAGTCACAACCAGGGCGCTGCCCTGCGTGGCCAACTGCCGGCTCTGGCCTGTGTAGTCGTGCGTGAAACCCTGCGGAAAGATGTCCGCTGCGGTTTTCTCGATGTAGTCCATGGCCGCGCCGGCCGCAATACCGGGCATTACAACGCCCTGAATGGTCAGCGAGTTCAGCTGGTTGAACTGGGTGCGGCTGGAGGGCTCGATGTCGTTTTCAAAGCTGACCACGCTGCCCAGGGGCACCAGCTCTCCGGTGTCGGCGCGAATGTAGTAATCGTTCAGTGCCTGAGCATCCAGGCGGAACTTCTGATCTACCTGAGGAATCACCTGGTAGGACCGCCCCTCCATGCTGAAGCGGTTGATATAGCCGCCACCCAGCATGCTGGATAACGACTGCCCGACCTGCTGCATGGACAGACCAAGGTCCGCCACCCGGTCACGGTCTACGTGAATGCGGGTAACCGGACGGTCAAAGTTGATGGATTTTTGCAGGAACATAAAGTTACCGCTGCCCATCGCCTCACCAATCAGTTTGTCCGCCACCTGGTCCAGCTGCTCATAGTCGTTGCCGGTGGTGATGACAAACTGGAACGGCAGGCCGCCGCCAGAGCCCGGCAAGGATGGCCGTGGGAATACCGCCGTTTGCAAACCCGTTACCTGTTTCAGGGCGGCATCCAGTTTGGGCTGTGCTTCAA
>CAYUTG010000043.1:0-15887 GCA_964447555.1 uncultured Marinobacter sp. | reverse complement strand
TTTCATCTTATCAATCAGCTGACGCCCTTTGTGGTGGGCATGGTCCTTGTGCACCATCAGCGCAAGCGCATCAATACGATCGGCATTGATCAGCACATCCAGCCGCACCAGATTGGCCTCCTGAAACCGGATAAACTGGTAATCCAGTGAGGCAAACCCACGGCTTGCGGATTTGATCCGGTCAAAGAAATCCATCACCACTTCGGCCATTGGCAACTCATAGGTCAGTTGCACCTGAGTGGCCATAAAATGCATATTTTTCTGAACACCCCGCTTTTCTTCACACAGAGCAATCACGTTGCCAAGGTGTTCCTGGGGCACAAGAATACTGGCCTCAACAATCGGTTCCCGCATTTCTTCAATGGAGCCAATATCCGGCAGCCGTGACGGGTTGTCTACCGACAGCGTCTCACCCTGTTTGGTAACCACCTCATAAATAACCGTAGGTGCGGTGGTAATCAGGTCTATATCGTATTCACGCTCCAGCCGCTCCTGAATAATTTCCATGTGCAGCATGCCAAGGAAACCACACCGGAACCCGAAGCCCAGAGCGTCGGAATTTTCCGGTTCGAAGAACAGGGACGCATCGTTCAGGGTGAGCTTTTCCAGAGCATCCCGGAAATCGTTGTAATCGTCTGCACTGACCGGGAAAAGGCCGGCGTATACCTGTGGTTTGATCTTTTTGAAGCCCGGCAGCATGGGCGTTTCATCAGCAAACTTCTGATGCACAATGGTGTCGCCCACAGGGGCACCATGGATGTCTTTGATGCCGGCAACCACAAAACCTACATCACCGGCTTCCAGTATGTTGGTGTCTTTGGGTTTCGGGTTAAAAATACCGACTTTGTCGGCATTCCAGGCCTTGCTGGTTGATTTGATGACAATCCGGTCGCCCTTTTTCAGAGTGCCTTCTGTCACCCTCACCAGCGACACCACGCCCAGATAGTTATCAAACCAGGAGTCAATAATCAGTGCCTGCAGCGGGGCGCTGCGATCACCCTTGGGAGGCGGAATCTTCCGGATAAGGTCTTCCAGTACGTCTTCGACACCCAGACCACTTTTGGCACTGCAACGAACCGCATCTGCTGCTTCTATGCCAATAATATCCTCAATTTCTTCAGCAACCCGTTCTGGCTCAGCCTGCGGCAAATCCATTTTGTTCAGTACAGGCACCACTTCCAGGCCCTGTTCAATGGCGGTGTAGCAGTTGGCAACCGATTGCGCTTCAACCCCCTGCCCGGCGTCAACAACCAGCAGCGCACCTTCGCAGGCATACAGGGAGCGGGAAACTTCATAGGAAAAGTCCACATGCCCCGGTGTATCAATAAAATTCAGCTTGTATTCCTGGCCGTCCTGCGCCGTGTAGTTGAGCGTTACACTCTGGGCCTTGATGGTGATGCCCCGCTCTCTTTCCAGGTCCATGGAGTCAAGGACCTGCTCGGCCATTTCCCGGTTGGTCAGCCCGCCGCAAATCTGTATAAAACGATCCGCAAGGGTAGATTTACCATGGTCAATATGGGCAATAATAGAAAAGTTACGGATTCGGCTCAGTTCAGTCACAGACAATGAATACTCATATAAACGAAGGATTGAGCCCGGAAGGGCCGTTACCGGGGTCCGGGAACGGCGTGATTTTACCGGTTACTGGCCGGTATTACCATGATCAGGAAAGCAGCGGCCTTTCGTATTGCCGAACCAGAAACCCTATCAGGGCATCTTCATCCAGCGGATAGCTGAACAGATTGCCCTGACACTGGGCGCAGCCGGCCGATTTGAGAAAACTCAATTGCTGCGGAGTTTCCACGCCCTCGGCAACCACAGTCAGGTGCAGCTTCCGGGCCAGTGCGATAACCGCAGAGGCGACGTCTGTTGCACTGACATTATAGGGTATGTCCCTGATAAACCGGTGGTCTATTTTAATAACATCCAGCGGTAACTGCTGCAGCGATACCAGAGAACAGGCACCGGTACCAAAATCATCCAGTATCAGGCAGACCCCCAGATCATGAAGTGACACCAGCCGCTCCCGCAGCATTTTCGGGTCTTCATTCAGGAGCTCTGCCGGCATTTCCAGTTCCAGGCATTCCGGAGAAACCCCTGTCTCGGTTATTACCTTACGGATCATATCGAGAAACCCGGAATCCGTCAGCTGGCGCACCGACAGGTTAACGGCCATTTTCAGCGATTCAAAACCCGCGCGCTCAAGCGCCTGCACCTGAATACAGGCCTGGCGCAATGCCCACTCACCCAGGCGCACAATCAGGCCCGTCTCCTCCGCCAGCCCGATAAACTGCTGGGCCGACACCAGCCCTTTTTCCGGGTGATGCCAACGCAGGAATGCCTCTACCCCGATAACCCGCTCGGTGGTCAGATCGACCTTGGGCTGGTAATGCAGCACAAACCGATCGCCATCCAGTGCGGTAGCCAGTTCCTCCTGCTGAAGCAGGCGCCTGGCAGCCTTGATATTCATGGCCGGCGTGAAGAACTGGTACGTATTGCGGCCCATTTCCTTGGCCCGGTACATGGCGAGGTCTGCGTATTTCATCAGCACCCCGGCATCCTCACTGTCGTGCGGAATCATGGTTATCCCGATACTGACCGTAATACCCACCTCGTGATCGTTCAGCCGGACACGCTGACACAGGCGGCGCAAAATACTTTCTGCCACTTTACCAGCGGCATTGGAACCGCTTATGCGGGACAGCAGAACCACAAACTCGTCGCCGCCAAGCCGGGCCACGGAATCTTCCTCCCTGACACAGCCGTCCAGCCATTTGGCCACCTGACAAAGCAGTTCATCACCGGCATCATGCCCCAGGGTGTCGTTAATGCGCTTGAAGCCGTCCAGGTCCAGAAACATCAGGGCTGCAGACTCACCGCTCCGGCGGCTTCGGCGCACAACATGATTGAGGCGATCACGAAACAGCTGGCGGTTTGCCAGCCCGGTGAGCGGGTCATAAAATGCCAGCCGGTGCAGTTCGGTCTGGGCTGCCTTCAACTGGGTCAGGTCCCGAAGGCTCAGAACGACACCTTCCACGCCAGGCACAGTGAGCATCGCGGTATAGGTGCCTTCCATATCACGCCACTGGCCCTTCGCATCCCGGATACGTGCCCTGATGACCGGCATTTGCTTACCGGGCGAGTTTACCGAAGCTTCGAATCCACGCTGCAGGTGTGGCCAGTCATCCGCATGCACCAGCTCCTCAAATTCCAGAGACGGCACATTGTCTGAATGAAACCCGAGTATGTCGAAACTCGACGGGCTGGCATAAACCGCCTTCCCCTCCGGGCTCATAACCAACGTAACGTTAGCCGCCCCTTCGGTAATGGCCCGATAGCGACCGGCGCTGATCTGCGCCATAAGCCGGGAACGAATGAGGGCAAGCACAAACAGGAACAATAACAGACTGATAGTAAAGCCACTCGCCAGTACGATAGGCGGGCGCGGGTCTGCAGCCAGATAATCAAAGGCGGGGGTGGAACGGGTCTGAAGCAGCCATTCGCGGCCACCCGCGGTCAGGGTCTGATTCATGTCAAAGCTGAATTCGTTATCCAGCGACCCCAGGTTAGAGCCATACATCAGGTTTTCGCGGTCTGCCACGCCATTGTCGTAGATGCGGACATCGAGAAACGGAGATATCAGACCGACGATGCCGTCAATCAGATTGTTCATGCGGAAGGCACTGAACACGTATCCGGCCAGCATCATGCGGCGCTCGGCCCGAATGTCCGGCACGTCCCCACCCTGATACACTGGGTAGTACATCAGAAAACTGGCCTGATTTTCCGTAAACTCTTCCTGAATGAGAACCACTTTTCCGGTTATTGTCGGTACCGCATCATCCCTGGCTTTTACCATGGCACGACGGTGTATAGGGTCACTGAAGGCATCGTATCCCAGCGCCCTGAAATTCCGTTCAGTGCCGGGTTCCAGATAAACCATCGGGAAGTAATCGGGGCCAGCGCCAAGCGGGTTAACCAGATAGTCCGGCACACCCTCGGCGCGAACAGAGGCAATATGGTCTGCCATTTGCCGGACATCTATACGCTTCGCATACCCAATGCCCTGAATGCCCGGGTAATACCGGTTAATGTCGACCTTATCGATGTATTCACGCCACTGATCGCGGGACACCTGACCAGCCACCGCAAACAGCCCGGCGCTTCCCGCCAGCACCTGCTCATAGTTTAACAGGCGCTCTTCTATAGCGGTTTTCAGTTGCAGAGACTGTGTGCGAAACCGGGCTTCGGTGCGATCTTCAACGAGGCGAATGGATACCTGCCACAACAAGATTGTGACACCAATGGCAACCACAAACACCAGCCAGGCAATCCAGGCGTTACGGAATTCCAGCAGCTTTCGGAGGGGGAGATCCTTTCTGTTTATCATCTGATCCGGTCCGGTCCATGGCCATGCTTATAATTCCGTCCGAGTATAACAAAAGCCCCCGGCGCTGTCGCTTTCGACAATTCCGGGGGCTTATCAGAGCCTTGCTGTTGCCGGGGCCCTGTAGTTACCTGCGAGGTGCAGACTAAGGCTTCATCACAAGATAAATGGCACGCCCCTGACGCACAACCCGGACCGATACGGCCTGATTGTCAGGCAGGGACGCCACCACCTTCTGATAATCCTCAACCGATGCCACCTTCTGGCGATTGATTTCCGTGATCACATCGCGGGCGCGGATACCCGCATCAAACGCCGGCCCACGCGTTACATTGGCAACCAGAACCCCACTGCGAACACCCAGCGAATCGGCCAGGTCGGCTGGCAGTGGCTCAACCATCATCCCCAGAGGGGCATTGTCAGAGCCACTCTGATCTCCGGGCGATGCTGGCTGTCCGGCTTCACCCTGCTCCGGAAGCTGGCCAATCTTAACGTCTACGGTGATTTCATCGCCACTACGAAGAACGGTCAGGTGCGCCGTCTCCCCAACAGGGGTTCTGCCAACCATCGGTGGCAGGTCTGACGACAGCTGAACTTCATCACCATCGTACTCCAGCACAATATCACCAGACTGCAAACCTGCCCCCTGCGCGGGTGAGCCATCCATAACCTCGGCTATCAGAGCACCGCGCGGGCGCTTGAGACCAAATGACTCGGCCAGGTCGCGGTTTACTTCCTGAATCAGAACACCCAGCCAGCCGCGGGACACCACGCCCTTATCACGAATCTGGCGGAACACATTCATGGCATCGTCAATGGGGATAGCAAACGAAACCCCCATAAACCCGCCAGAACGGGTATAAATCTGGGAATTAATCCCTATAACTTCGCCATCGAGATTAAACAGTGGCCCTCCGGAGTTTCCGGGGTTGATGGCAACGTCGGTCTGAATGAACGGTACATAGTTTTCGCTGGGCAGCGAGCGCCCTACCGCACTAACAATGCCCGCCGTCACCGTGTAATCGAAACCAAAGGGTGAGCCAATGGCAAATACCCACTCACCAACTTTCAGATCCCGGGAGTGGCCGGTGTGCACAACCGGCAAATCATCCCCACCCTCAATTTTAAGAACGGCGATATCCGACCGGGGGTCGGTACCGATCAGTTTGGCCGGCAGTTCGCGACGGTCGCTCAGGCGCACCACAATTTCATCGGCACCTTCAACCACATGGTTGTTGGTCAGCACATAACCGTCGGACGAAACGATAAAGCCCGACCCCATAGACCGGCGAGGCTGGGCATGCCCGGGCGCACCGCCAAACGGTGATGGCTGGCCCCGGAAGAAATCCTGAAAGAACTCTGGTAACTGCTCAAACTGGCGCTTGTTGAGGGGCGAACCATGCAACGCGGTGTTGCCACTCTTCGGGGTGCTGGTGGTGCTGATATTAACCACCGCATCGGAGTTATCCTCAACCAGTTCCGTGAAGTCAGGCAGGTTGGCGGCTGATACGCCCTGACTCCACAAAAAGACAACCATTACAGACAGCATCAGCAGAGCGTTCAGCGCCCTCTGCATTGGATAAGCCGGCGAAGGCTGGGCAGCCTTTGTCATTGTACTCGGCATTGTGAATTCCCCTGTGGTTGGTATAAGCGCATTTAAGTGTTGAGATCGCGTTACAATTTTTCAACTTACAAAATGTTAGGATTTCCGCCCCGCTCACCGGGTTGCTATAGCCAGAGCGGAATTAACCCTGAGCAGCCTTGGCTCATATCGGTTGCCCTGCACACTCTGCAGTTTCCGGCTGAGAAGGAATCCGGTGGCGAGCCCACCCAGAGCACCCGCGATAGCAACCGGATCCTGCCCGCCTGACAACTGATGCCCGGCCACACTTGCCACCACCATAAGCAGCAACGGTAACGCATAAACCAGCAGTGAAGCTCCCAGCAAAGCCTGCTCATCAATACCCAGGGTAACCTCGTCTCCGACCTCAGCCAGCATCGTATTGGCCACCAGAACCTGGCTGGCCCTTCCTCCTGTGGCCGATGCCAGCACCCGCTGGCCACACCCCTGCCGGACTGAGCAACTCTGACAGGCTGTATTGCGGATAGTCTGCACCCAGACATGGTCGCCGGTAAGCGCAACCACTTTGCCGGTTTCAGTGATCATCGGCATTGACTCCGGACACAACTGCCCCGTTTATATGAATGGATTCGGCAACCTGACGGGCGGTTTTCGGTGGTACCTCTCCAACAACCGTAACCAGAAACCGAGTGCCGCCCGTTTCGAGTTCGCGCATGTAGATGGTGGTGGCACCAATGCGGGAGACCCCCACCGGCATTCTGACTTTTTGTTCTGGCTCCACAAATACCGAAAACGCCGCCACGCCGTCGGAAAATGCCACGGCTTTCCCCTTACCGGATTTTGGCGTAGCCGCCGGAACAAAACCCTGGGGCTGCCAGCCCAGTTCCCAGCCATTCATCACCGGTGCACTCACTGGCTCCTTTCCAGAGGGATCTTCAAGCTTATGGGTTATTTCGCGGCCTTCGGTGCGGATTTCAAACTCGCTGTCGGGAATGTCACTGGTAATGTCCAGACTTGTAAACTGGAAATGTTCAAGAACCTTGCCCGCCGGTTCGCCAACGTTACTTTTAACAAGCAGCCCGGTCGACTTCTCCAGCCATAGCCTGTGGCTGTAGCGATATCCGTCTCTGGCGGTAAGGGCAATTATGACGGTGTCGTACCCGGCCACACGGTCTTCACCCACCAGTTCAGACTGATACCAGCGACTCAGTGGCATCAGCCGGTTGGTCAGCGCTTCAGCGAAAGGGCCGGAGGGAATAACCTGATTCAGCTTGATACGACCCTGCTCAGGTAACACGCACACCACATTCACACCTTTACGGACAATTTCACCCGCACCACCATCCTGCAATACCAGACGCTCCTCAATCTGGCCGTTATGATAGCGGTGAGCAATGCGCATTGAGTGCACACGATCGCCCCTTGCGTAGACAAAAACACCGCGATAAGAGGTCATTTTGATAGCAGGTGCCAGCCGCTCAAGCCACCGGGCTGCCGCATTTTCCGGCTCAGCCGCAACCGGAGCAGACAGCGCGCCCAGGAATGCTATCAGCATCAGCCATCCAGGCAATTTGTACCCAGCCAGCCTGTATCCAGCCTCTCTGCACCACACTGGCACGGCCACTTCCGGCTTACGCATAATGCCCGCCAACCTCATCAGTGGCCACTGTCACTGGCACTGACCAGCCTGGCGTAACCAACCGAGCCCTGCCCGGCGCCGACGCTGTTATGCTGAGCGTGTTCAAGAAGATAACGGCTCATATATTCCCACTGGTCTTTATCAAGCCCCTGCAGAGCCACCTCATGCACCCCGTGCGCTTCTGACTTGTCAGGCGTGTCTGAGTCGGCAACCCTGGCATCCGGGGAAATACCCACAGACTCCCAGCCAGCGCCCACACCAAACCCGGTAGCCAAAGCAACCAGCGTCATTGCAACCGCCGGCCACTGCCAGCGCACCGGGGCTTTATGCACCACGGCATTTTTTCGCACGGGAGGCACTGCGCGGCCATCCAACACTGCACGAACACCTGCACTGACATCAATCGTGTCTGTCGGGGTATGGCCACCATGCATAAGATCACGAACCTGCTGCCAGCGCTGCCACTGCTCGCACACATCAGTCTGGCTGCCGTGAGACAATAGCCGGCGAACCGATAGTTCATCGGCCTCGTCGTCCATCATCGCGGATAATGTTTCTCTGAGACGATCATCCATGGGATGCAACCTCAATTACGTCACTGATTCATTAAGTAAAGGCCCCAGGTGTCGGTCTACCGAATCCCGGGCCCTGAAAATACGCGAACGCACAGTGCCGATCGGGCACTCCAGAATTCGCGCAATATCTTCATAACTCAATCCGTCGTACTCCCGTAACAGAAACGCCGAACGCAACTCTTCGGGCAGCGCGGCAATTGCCTGAGACAGAGCCTCCTGCAACTCATCTTTCTGCAACAGGCGCTCTGGTGATGCCAGGTCCCTGAGCCTGCGGCCATCGTCAAAATTCTCTGCATCTGCAATATCGGCACTGCTCTGAGGGCGGCGGCCACGAGACTCCAGAAAATTTTTGGCGGTGTTCACAGCAATGCGGTACAGCCAGGTATAAAAAGCGCTGTCACCCCGGAAGCGTTCTATCGCCCGATACGCCTTGATAAACGTTTCCTGCGTCAGATCCATCACTTCCTGGTTGTCATAAACATAGCGGCTGATAATGGAACCCACTCGAGACTGATACTTCACTACCAGCAAATCAAACGCCGCACGGTCGCCAAGGCGCACCTTGCGCACAAGCTGCGAATCGGTCTGACTGTCAGAGTGCTCACCCTGTTGCTGATCTTTATCAGGAGCCATGGACGATGTGCCGGATTTCCCTGCTTTAATGGCCAGATACCCGGCCTGTACGAGGTTTGTCTGTGTCATTATTGCTGCCCGGCGGTCAATAAATAAAAGGCGGAGGCGTTGTGAAAAGCAACCGCCTCTGTCAGGCCAAATAGACAGCAAGCGTAAAGTTTAGTTCAATAGGCTCCTCCATTATGGCCTGCGATCCCGACCCAATGCCACAGTCCTGTGAATTCGATGTTCTTGTTATCGGCAGCGGTGCTGCCGGCCTTACCGTTGCTCTTAACCTGCCGGAGCATCTGCGCGTATGCGTTCTGAGCAAAGCGGCAATCTCCAGCGGCGCGACGCTCTGGGCCCAGGGTGGCATCGCAGCCGTTCTGGATGACGGCGATTCTGTTGAGGATCACATTCAGGACACACTGGCATCCGGTGCCGGGCTTTGCAGCGAAGGCGCTGTGCGCTTCACGGTTGAGCACAGCAGAGAAAGCATTGACTGGCTGATTAACTCTGGGGTGGACTTTACCAAAGACGAAAACGCCCATTACCACCTGACACAGGAAGGGGGCCACAGCCGCCGGCGCATTATCCATGCAGCGGATGCCACCGGACATGCAGTATCAACCACGCTGGCAGAACAGGCTCAGGCGCGACCCAACATTGAGCTGGTCACCAACAGGGTGGCGGTAGACCTGATCACCAACCGTAAACTGTCCCTTCCCGGCAACCAGTGTGTCGGTGCCTATGTCCTGAACCTTGAAGACAACCATGTGGAATTGTTCCGGGCCAGGTTTACCGTTATTGCTACAGGTGGGGCGTCTAAAGCGTACCGTTACACCACCAATCCGGACGGAGCGTCTGGCGATGGCATAGCAATGGCGTGGCGGGCAGGCTGCCGTGTTGCCAACATGGAATTCAATCAGTTCCACCCAACCTGCCTGTATCACCATCAGGCAAAGTCGTTTCTGATCTCTGAAGCCGTACGGGGCGAAGGCGGTATACTGAAACTGCCGGACGGCAGCCGCTTCATGCACCGGTTTGATGAGCGGGCGGAACTGGCACCGCGAGACATAGTGGCGCGTGCTATCGACCACGAAATGAAACGCCTGGGTGCTGATCACCTGTATCTGGACATCAGCCACAAACCGGCAGAGTTTATCAGGCATCACTTTCCAACCATTTATGAAAAGTGTCTGACCTTTGGCATTGATATTACCAGCGAGCCCATTCCTGTTGTTCCTGCGGCACATTATACCTGCGGAGGTATTATCACCGACGAACGGGCACGTACAGACATTAACGGCCTGTACGCCGCAGGTGAAGCGGCATTTACCGGCCTGCATGGCGCTAACCGCATGGCCAGTAATTCACTGCTGGAGTGCCTGGTGTACGGCCGGGCAGCGGCAGCCGACATCGCCCGCCGCGAAGGAGATATTCCACCGGTACCGGAAGCCCCCGGCTGGGATGAAAGCCAGGTTCGCGATTCTGACGAAGACGTTGTAATTTCACACAACTGGGATGAGTTACGCCACTTTATGTGGGACTATGTCGGCATTGTGCGTACTACCAAACGATTGCAGCGCGCCAAGCATCGGGTAGATCTGCTCTCCCGTGAAATCGGTGAGTTTTACAGCAATTACCGGGTATCGAATGACCTGCTGGAGTTGCGGAATCTGGTCACCGTTGCCGACCTGATCATCTGCTCCGCCTTACAACGCAAAGAGAGCCGCGGGCTGCACTACACGCTGGATTACCCGGGCGTGGTGAATGAGACGTCCAATACGATACTGGTTCCGACCACCTATCGTACACTGGCGCCCTGATGGCACAATGCGCGATGATCCCATAGCAGCGGCGATTGCACACAAGTCACGCGCTGACAGGTGCCCTTGTTCAGTTCACAATTCAGACTCTACCAACGGAACCCATTATGTCCGACACTTCTGCCCCAGCTGACAATTCAGATTTCAACCGCCTGTGGTGGCACAGCCGCCGTGGAATGCTGGAACTGGATGTCTTGCTGATCCCCTTCCTGGAACAGGTGTACCGTGACCTGCCTGCCAGCGACCAGGCCAATTATGCAAAATTGCTTACCTGCGAAGATACAGACATGTTCGAGTGGTTCATGCAGCGCAGCCGTCCGGAAGATCCCGATTTGCAGAGTATCGTTGACCTGATTCTGCGCCGTGTCCAGCCGGATTGAGCTGGCTCTGAGCCCTTCTGCTGCGGTTGGTGTGCTGGCAGCATCGCCCTGGCTGGCACTTCTGGCCTTTGTAATTATTGCCGGGGCGGCAGGTAAATACTGGCTTCTGCCCGCCCTGCCTTTGGTCGCAACCGGCGCACTGATTCAGTACCGGCGCACCGGATTACTTCGCTCGGCAACCTCGGTAACAGCCCTGACCGTAGACAACAACCAGTGCCATGCCCAACTGGCAGATGGCCGGATTATCCCCGTAACCGTCAGTGCAGGCAGCCGAATGGGGGCGCAACTGGCGCTCTTGAAACTTCGCCCTCAAGGCTCCAGATTAGTATCTTATTCAGGCATCCTCCTGGCCAACACCGCCGGCATCTCTGGTAACGTGGCAGAGGATGACTTTCGTCGCCTGAGAGTGTGGCTTCGCCTTGGCCGCTCTCAGCCAACGCCCGCTTGATGTATTGAACCGGAGTTTCCCACCATGGCTGATGCTGATGTTTCATTACCCGAATCTGGCCAGGTAACGCTGGCTGACCGCCTGATTGTTCGCATTACCGGCCCGGGTACCGACAAGTTTCTGCAGGGGCAGTTCAGTCAGCATCTGGATGAAGTGGTTGCTGGCTACTCACCCCGAGCCGCTGCGGCCACTCCGAAAGGACGGGCCTACTGCCTGACCCGAATGGTACGCGACGGTGATGATATTCTGCTGGTGCTAAACGCAGAGTTGGCAGAGGCTACACTCAACCACCTTCGTAAATACCTGATGCTGTTCCGGGGAACCTCTGCAGAGGTACTTGAGTCGGGGCAGGTTATAGGCTTACTCGGGCGCTCCGCGGCAGAGACACTGGCCGGGGCAGATCTGGCTGATATCAAAAAGCCGGGCGATACGCTGCTCCTGCCCGAGGGATTTCTGATTCGTGTTGAGCCGACCGCAGAAGGGTTGGAGCGGTTTGAATTCTGGGCTCTGGACAAAGTGGCACAGGAAACTAATACAGAGGTTTCTCTGGAAAACTGGTACGCCTCGGAAATATCGGCCGGTGTTGCTTCACTGACAGAAGCTACGAAAGAGGCGTTTGTGCCACAGATGCTGAACTGGCAACACCTCGGCGGGGTACACTTCAACAAAGGGTGTTACACAGGGCAGGAAATAATCGCACGCATGCACTTTCTGGGGCAGCTTAAGAAAAGCCTTTTCCGTTTCCGGCAACCGCCCTCCGAACACCTACCCGAGCCCGGCACCAGTATACTGGCCGGTGACCGCTCTGTCGGGACGTTGGTCAACGCCGTTAAATTCAAAGACAACACAGCAGAGTTACTTGCCGTCATCCGCCACGATGCGGCCGACGACACCCTGGCCGTAGACGGTATGCCTGGCCAGCCACTAACCAGACTGCCGCTGCCCTATTCTGTGCCAGAGCGGGAGCCGTCTACAGGTACAGATACATAAGTTGACAGGCAAAGCTGGCGTAATTTGCTATAAAGAAGCTATACAGTTTGTTTTCTCTGGGTGCTGGCTTTTAATCCGTTCACCGGCCCCCCATACCTGATAAGCGAGCCATTCGTAACCATGTCGAATTCGAATATTATCGAGACCATCAAGACTGACCTGACCGCTGCTATTGAAAGCGACAAACTGGTTCTGCCTACGCTGCCTGAAGTTGCTCTGCAGGTTCGGGAGATCACAGAATCTGAAGATTCCGCCATTGCAGATCTGGTTAAGGTTATCAGCAACGACACCGCACTCTCTGCGCGCATTATCCGGGTGTGTAACAGCCCCCTGTTTCGTGGCAGCCGGGCCATTGAAAACCTGAATATGGCGGTCAGCCGGCTGGGGATGACCTATACCAGCAGCCTGGCTATGGGCCTGGCGATGGAGCAAATGTTTCAGGCTACGTCCGACATGATTGACAAACGCCTGCGTGCAACCTGGCAGACCAGCACCGAAGTGGCCGGGGTGTGCCATGTACTGGCGCAGCACTACACCAGGCTGAAGCCGGAACAGGCGACGCTGGCCGGGCTGGTGCATCTGATAGGCGTTCTGCCCATTCTGCGTTACGTTGAAGACCGGGACATTCAGATCAGCAGCTTTATGCTGGATAACGTGATAGATGAGTTACATCCACGGCTGGGCAGCATTATTCTGAAAAAATGGGATTTCCCGAAAGAGTTGCAAAACGTTCCCATGGAATACGCCAACTTCCGGCGTGAGGTGCCTTCGGCCGACTACGCTGATCTGATTATGGTCGCGAATCTGCAACTGGTTGCCGGTACCGACCATCCCTGGACAGAAATGGACTGGAACACCATTCCCGCGTTTAACCGGTTAGGGCTTGACCCGAATATCGACATGAGTGAAGAGGAAGACCTGAACGCACAGATGGAAGCGGCCATGGCGCTTCTGCAATAACCGCTATTTCTTATAACGGGCAATCAGTTCCTGCTCAGAGGGCAGCGTCCAGTTAATGGGTGGCTGCCCTTTTTGTTGCAGCCATTCATTGGCCTGTGAGAAGTGCCTGCAGCCAAAAAAGCCACGATACGCGCTCAGCGGCGAGGGGTGAGGCCCCTCAAGCACCAGATGACGGTTACGATCAATACGCTGGCCTTTTTTCCGGGCGTAGCTGCCCCAAAGCAAAAACACCACGCCGGTCCGCTCCCGGTTAATGGTCTCGATCACTTTGTCTGTGAACGTTTCCCAACCCATGCGCTGGTGAGCACCCGCCTGCCCCTGAACCACGGTAAGCACGCTGTTCAGCAACAACACACCTTGCTCCGCCCAGGGCTGAAGGCAGCCATGGTCAGGGGGGGTAATGCCAAGATCGGCCTGGAGTTCCTTGTAGATATTAACCAGCGATGGCGGTACGGCGACACCGGGTCTGACCGAAAAGCTCAGCCCGTGGGCCTGACCCGGGCCATGGTAAGGGTCCTGCCCCAGTACGACCACCGACACATCGTTCAGAGGGGTCGTATTCAGAGCATTAAAGCAGTGTTGCCTGGCAGGATACAGCACCTTGCCAGCGGCCTCTTCCGCAGCCAGAAATTCCGCCAGTTGGCGCATATAGGGCTGACGAAACTCTTCCGCCAGAGACTCAGCCCAGCCCCGGCCAGGCCTGAGCTGGTTTGCCAGTGCCTCTGCCGGGTGCATATCACTACTCCCGGTCACTACGCGCCGTCCTGGCCTTCATGCGGCTCTGCTTTTTGCAGGGGGCGCATGTGCGGAAACAGAATGACGTCGCGAATGGACGGAGAGTCGGTCAGCAGCATGGCAAGACGGTCAATGCCTATGCCCTCACCCGCCGTTGGCGGCAGGCCATACTCAAGCGCCATCACGTAGTCTTCATCGTAGAACATGGCTTCATCGTCACCCGCTTCTTTCTCGGCTACCTGAGCCCGGAAACGTTCGGCCTGATCTTCTGCATCGTTCAGCTCCGAGAAGCCATTGGCAAGCTCACGGCCAGCCACAAAAAACTCAAAACGTTCCGTCACAAACGGGTCGTCGTCTTTGCTCCGGGCGAGTGGGGACACTTCTTTCGGGTAATCGGTGATGAACGTTGGCTGAATCAGACGATGCTCAGCGGTGGCCTCAAAAATTTCGATCTGAACCTTACCCAGGCCCCAGGTATCCTTAAGCTGAATACCCAGCTCTGCAGCCACACTGCGGGCGCTGGTTTCATTGCCCAGCTGCTCTGCGGTGATATCCGGGTTGTACTCCAGAATAGCCTCCACCACGGTCAGGCGACGGAACGGCTGGCCGAAATCATACTCAATGGTTTCTACTTCACCATCCGCCAGTTCGCGGGTATTTACAACGGTTGTTGAGCCCAGAACGTCCTGGGTAATCTGCCGCAGCATGTCTTCGGTCAGGTTCATCAAGTCGTTGTAATCAGCGTAGGCCTGGTAGAACTCGACCATGGTAAATTCTGGGTTGTGCCGGGTGGATAACCCTTCGTTCCGGAAATTGCGGTTTATTTCAAACACCCGCTCAAAACCACCAACAACCAGACGCTTCAGGTACAGCTCCGGTGCAATGCGCAGATACATATCAATATCCAGAGCATTGTGGTGAGTTACAAACGGGCGAGCCGTTGCGCCACCGGGGATAACCTGCAGCATGGGGGTTTCAACCTCCATGAAGCCACGGCTGTTGAAATAATTGCGCATGCTGCTGATCAGGCGTGTGCGGGCCATAAACACCTTGCGGGTGTCTTCGTTCACCATCAGATCAACGTAGCGGTGCCGGTAACGGGCTTCCATATCGGTCAGCCCTTTATGCTTCTCTGTCAACGGGCGCAGTGATTTGGTTAGCAGCAGGTATTCGTGCATGACCACGTAAAGGTCGCCCTTGCCGGATTTGCTCAGTGTGCCACGAACCCCGATGATGTCTCCCAGATCCCAGTGTTTGGTGGCCTTCTGGACATCTTTTGAAGCATAAACCTGTATGCGGCCCGTCATATCCTGAACCACTTTAAAGGCTTTTCGGTCGAGCATCATGCGGCCGGCAACCGCCACGGTAATACCCAGGGTTTCCAGCTCTTCCTTGCTTTTATCGCCGTATTTTTCCTGCAGTTCAGCCGCGGTGCTATCGCGCCGGAAATGGTTGGGGAAGGGATTGCCCTCTGCCCGCTGCTCCGCCAGTTTGGCTCGGCGCTCGGCAATCAGCTTGTTGTCTTCGTGCTGGGTGGCGTTCTGGGTATGCTCGGTCATGTTGGCTCACTAAAAGATCGGGAATATTCCGGATTAACAATTAACAGCGCAGATTACAGCGCCATTTTCAGACTGGCTTCAATGAACTTGTCGATATCTCCATCCAGCACATTCTGGGTGTTGCTGGTTTCAACTTTGGTGCGCAGATCTTTGATCCGGCCATCATCAAGCACATAGGAGCGAATCTGGCT
>CAYUTG010000042.1:14865-16161 GCA_964447555.1 uncultured Marinobacter sp. | reverse complement strand
ACACCTTCGGGTGTATGGCTGATGGTCATAACTGCCTCCTGTTGTTCGGTTTTTATGGTTAGCAATTTACAAGCAGCGGACAAAAATTAACCAAGCAAGGCTCAGTCTAAACCGGAACATCAACAGGAAGGAAGGGGTTGGCAGCGCAAATTGGACAAGTTGTCACGAAATGACATTCTGTCAGTACGCGCCTGCTGCCGGCACGCCAACAAAAAAGGAGGCCGATGGCCTCCTGAAGAAACATGGAATGCAAATTTACCCGCGGGAGGAAATCACTCCAGCTCTTTCGCCTGATCCCGGAGTACAAACTTCTGGATTTTGCCGGTCGACGTCTTGGGCAAATCAGAGAATACAATGGTTTTAGGCACCTTGAAGCGAGCCAGGTTCTCACGGCAGAAGTTGATAATATCCTCCTCAGTCACAGCTTCGGCTTCTGGCTTGAGCGTTACAAACGCACAAGGTGTTTCGCCCCATTTGTCATCCGGGCGTGCCACCACCGCCGCCTCCAGAACCGCTGGGTGCCGGTAAAGGGCATCTTCAATCTCGATGGTAGAAATATTCTCGCCACCGGAAATTATAATGTCCTTCAGGCGGTCTTTAATTTCCATGTAGCCGTCTTCATGCCACACCGCTAAATCGCCGGTATGGAACCAGCCACCACGAAACGCCTCTTCCGTAGCTTTCGGGTTTTTCAGATAGCCTTTCATCACGGTGTTACCGCGCAGAAAAATCTCACCAATGGTCTTACCGTCTTTGGGAACCGGCTCCATGGTATTGGTATCTCCCACCATGGTGCCCGCCAGCGTGTGGTAGCGCACCCCCTGGCGAGCCTTCAGCGTTGCCCGCTCCTGCAGAGGCAGTTCGTCCCATTCTGATTTCCAGGCGCACACAGTAACCGGGCCGTAAACTTCGGTCAGGCCATAGACGTGCGTCACCTTGATGCCCATTTCTTCAATAGCGCCAATCACCTGTGCCGGAGGCGCGGCACCTGCGGTCATGGAACGAACCTCGTGGTCAATCTCTGTTCTGGCCCCAGACGGCACGTTCAGAAGTGCGTTCAGCACAATAGGCGCACCGCACATGTGGGTAACCTGATGTTCGCCAATCAGTTGCAGGATCTTTTCCGGATCAACCCGGCGCAGGCACACGTGGGTGCCGGCCATGGCTGTCACCGTCCAGGGGAAGCACCAGCCGTTACAATGGAACATCGGCAAGGTCCACAAATAGACCGGATGCATATCCATCGACCATACAGCCTGGTTGCCCAGAGCGTTCAGGTAAGCACCACGATGGTGA
>CAYUTG010000042.1:4149-14855 GCA_964447555.1 uncultured Marinobacter sp. | reverse complement strand
TACCTGTGGTTCCGGAGGTATAGTTCAGTGATATTGCATCCCATTCGGAGTCCGGGAAACGCCACTGAAACTGCGGATCGCCTTCTTTGAGAAACGCCTCATAATCAAGATCGCTGACCTGCACGCCCTCGCCGTATTCCGGATCGTCCACATCAATAATCAATGGTTTGCTATCCAGAAGGCTGACGGCTTTACGCATCACTTCGCCAAATTCGCGATCCACAATCACGGCCTTTGCCTCACCATGTTCCAGCATGTAGGCAATGGCATCTGCATCCAGACGAATATTTAAGGCATTCAGAACAGCCCCCAGCATAGGCACTGCAAAATGGCATTCGACCATGGCAGGAGTATTGGGCAGCATGGCGGCCACCGTATCGCCCCGGCTGATACCACGTATGTTCAGTGCGGACGCCAGGCGCCGCGAACGCTCGTAGGTTTGTGACCAGTTATAACGGATAGCACCGTGAATAACAGACGGATACTCCGGATAAACACTGGCGGTACGCTCAATAAAATCAATGGGCGACTGAACAGCGTAGTTGGCATCAACGGGCGCAAGGCCCTGATCGAAAATCGAGGTCATTCGGTGTTCCCCCTGGGTGCGCTACATCAGGATAGTAGTAAACCAGCAAGTCTACAGACATTACACCAACGTACTATTGTGTGATCGCCAACCGCCATTTACTTAGCTTGCTCCTCATGAGCCAGTGCACCAAGCCTGACGACGGCCTGGTCAATCCGCTCACTCCACGGGTTACCCCCGTTCAGCCGCAGGCAGGAGTCAAATTTGCCTGAAATGGAAAACATCAGCCCAGGGGCAATATTGATATTTTCAGCCCGGGCGCGGTGGTACACCCGGGTTCCGGAAACCCCTTCAGGTAACTGCACCCAGAGCACAAAGCCACCCTGGGGCCGGCTCACTGCTGTACCTGCAGGAAATGACCGGGACACAGCCGCCCGCATACGCTCGACAGCCGCCCGGTATTGCTGTCGTGCAGAACGCAGGTAACGGTCATAACCACCCTGCTCAAGATAGTGTGCTACCGCCAGTTGTGGAATGGTAGACGTCGCCAGGTTGGAAAAATACTTTTGCTGGCTGGCACCCGCCATATACCGGCCCGGCAACATCCAGCCGAGCCTCAGGCCCGGCGAAATGGTTTTGGAGAAAGAGTTGCAGTAGATAACGTTATCCGTGCGGTCAAAAGCCTTTGCGGGTCTAGGCCTTTCACCCGTGTGATAAAGATCTCCATAGATATCGTCTTCTATCAGAGGAACGCCCGCCGCCGCGAGCATAGACACCATCTGCTGCTTGCGCTCATCCGGCATTCTGGCACCCATCGGATTACTGTGATTGGCGACCACTATGCAGGCCTTCAGTGGCCACTGCTCCAGAGCCACCTGCAGGCCCTCAAGGCTAAGGCCGTCGGCAGGGTGCGTTGGAATTTCCACTGCTCTCAGGCCGACCACTTCCAGCGCATGAAGAATACCCGGGAACGACGGTGACTCTACCGCGACTATATCACCCGGCTCAGTCACCGCGCGTAACCCCAGAATAATAGCCTCCTGAGCTCCGTTCGTAACAAGGACATCGTCCGGCGTAATCGCCACCCCCACAGAGGCCATTCGCTGGGCTATTTGCCGGCGGAACAACTGCTTGCCGGGAAACGCATAATCCAGTGTCTCAAGCCCCCGGCGTGCTGCCCACAGCGTACTCTTCTGAATTTGTCGCAGCGGCAGGTAGTCCGGATGTGGAATGGCAGTGGCTAACGGCACCATGCTTTTTTGTTCATCGGCACACAGATCCAGCGCCATCTCCCGGGCACTGACCGGAAGCGGAAGGCTTTTATGCCTTTGCATGACAGGCTCCGGGGCATCGACAGCAGGCAAGCGTACGAAGTAACCACTGCGTTCGCGGGCCTGAAGGTAACCTCGGGCCTCGAGTGTCTGGTGCGCCTGCAAGACCGTTGAAATACTGACACCTATCTGCCGGCTTAACACCCTTACCCCCGGAAGGCGGTCGCCATCGCGATAGACACCATCCTGTATCAGTGCCTGAAGCCGGTCTGCCACCTGATTGTAAAGAACCCCCATCGTACCCGCCTCTTCAGATAAACCATGTCACCCCTCATTGCAGCAGGTTATCGTTAGTGCAGAACCATACAGATGCGAGGGAAAATAACCGGTACAGATTGAAAATAACTCACACTGTACCGGCTCAAAAAAATAATATCTGAATCTGTTATGGCAGTCTGTACGGAGAGACAATAAAAGCCAGCATTGACCCTGACACTTGATCCCGGAGAACAGAACATGAATTACCCGATTTATCAGGTAGACGCCTTTACCAGTCAGCTTTTTCAGGGCAACCCGGCGGCGGTTATGCCACTGGAAACATGGCTTCCGGACGAAACTCTGCAAGCGTTGGCCGCTGAAAACAATTTGTCTGAGACCGCATTTTTTGTGCGCGAATCCACCTCTGATGGCGCAGATTTTCATATACGCTGGTTTACGCCGGGCACAGAGGTGCCGCTCTGCGGACATGCCACACTGGCCAGCGGCTGGGTCATCTTTAACAAACTGGACTGGCCAGAAGACCAGATACGGCTTCACTCAAAAAGCGGCCCGCTGGGTATCCGGAAATCTTCCGACGGCTGGCTGGAACTGGATTTTCCAAACCTTCAGGCTGAAGAACAGAAAACGCCGGAGCTTATCTCCGACGCCTTCGGGGGCGCACCTGCAACGGTGTTCTACGTACCACACGACACCAACTACATGGTGGTTCTGGAAAACGAAGCGGCCGTAAAAGCCGCGCAACCAGATATGCGAAAGCTCCGACAACTGGGTAATCAGGGAGTGATCATTACCGCACCTGCGGCGCAGGCTGGAGAAGCAGCCGGAGAAGGTGCTGATTTTGTCAGCCGGTATTTTGTCCCTGGCGCAGGCATTGACGAAGACCCGGTTACCGGCTCAATTCACAGTGTTCTTGCGCCCTACTGGGCCGGAAAACTAGGCAAAACCCGGCTTGTAGCCCGGCAACTGTCAGCCCGGGGCGGCTTATTACGATGCGAAGTGAAAGGTGACCGGGTGGCGATTGCCGGGCAGGCTGCGTTTTATATGGAGGGGATCGTACATCTGGGCTGAAGCTACATTACAATACGGACACTCGGGTTGTAATAGGTTTAGCTGAAACCAACGTATAACCCCACACATTTCAGCAAGGATACGAAACAATGGCACAAACCAAAGCATTTGCGGCCCAGTCGCCCACCTCTGGTGTCGACCGTCATACTATCGAACGCCGCGCGCCCCGTGCAGACGACATATCCATAGAGATTGATTACTGTGGGGTATGCCATACCGATATTCACTTTGTTGCCAATGACTGGGGAGTTACCCGCTACCCGGTCGTTCCTGGCCATGAAATCATCGGCCGGGTAACAGCGGTAGGGCCAGAGGTAACCGGATTCAAAGAAGGCGATGTTGTAGGCGTTGGCTGCATGGTCGATTCCTGCCGTACCTGTGCAGCCTGTGAATCCGGCCTTGAACAATACTGCGCCGAGGGAATGACCGGCACCTACAACGGCGAAGACAGGCACGACCAGTCCATTACCTACGGCGGCTATTCGGAACGCATAGTGGTAAGTGAACGCTTTGTTGTTCGCGTACCAGACAAGCTGGATGTTAAATCCGCCGCGCCGATTTTATGCGCTGGCATTACCACCTACTCCCCCCTGCGCTATTACGGCGTTAAGCCCGGCCACAATGTTGGCATTATCGGCATGGGCGGCCTTGGCCACATGGGGGTAAAGTTTGCCAAAGCACTGGGTGCAGAAGTCACCATCTTCACCCGGTCGGAAGCCAAGGTAGCTGAAGCAAAAAAACAGGGGGCGGACCATGTCATCATCTCCACAGATAAGGAGCAGATGAAAGCCGCCACAGAAACCTTCGATTTCATGCTCGACACAGTACCCGTGCAGCACGATGTGAACCCTTACCTGAGCTGCCTGACCTACAACGGCACCCATATCATGGTGGGCCTGCTGGAGCCGCTGGAAACGCCGCTGAAAACCGGTGCACTGGTTGGCCGGCGCCGGATGCTGGCTGGTTCGTTGATCGGCGGTATGCCAGAGACCCAGGAAGTGCTCGATTTCTGTGCGGAGCATGACATCACCTGCGACGTTGAAATGCTCGACATCCACAATATCAACGAAGCCTACGAGCGCATGAAAAAAGGCGATGTGAAGTATCGGTTCGTGATTGATATGGCCACTCTGAAGGCAAGCTAAACACGCCAGATTCCGGCTTCGGGCATACCACAACCGTATCCGAAGCCGGAATCACCGCAGACGTTACCCCGGCCAACCCGTATAATCCCGCCTACCTTACACACAAACTCCGGTTTTTCATGCCTTCAGATTACGATGTCATTATTATTGGTGCCGGCGCGGCAGGGCTGATGTGTGCGGCTACAGCGGGCTATCGGGGCCGGAAGGTTCTGGTGCTGGATCACGCCAACAAGCCGGGCAAGAAAATTCTGATGTCTGGTGGCGGGCGCTGTAACTTTACAAACCTCAACAGCACACCCGCCAACTTTCTTTCCGACAACCCCCGCTTTTGCATCTCTGCACTGAAGCGCTATACACCTCTACAGTTTCTGGAATTGGTAGAGCGCCACGGCATAGAGCATGAAGAGAAGGCCGCTGGCCAGTTATTCTGTAAAACCAGCGCCAAAGACATTCTTAACATGCTCCTGACTGAATGCGACTGGGCAGGTGCCGACATACGCCTGAAAACCCCGGTAACCCAAGTGTCCTGCGCAGGCGGGCGGTATCAGGTAACCACCCGTTCCGGCAGCCTGAGTTGCGAATCGCTGATCGTTGCCTGCGGAGGATTATCCATTCCAACCATGGGAGCCACCGGCTTTGGTTATGAAATTGCCAGGCAGTTCGGCCTGGAGGTTCTGCCCACCCGTGCCGGGCTGGTGCCGTTCACTCTGCACCCGGAGCTGAAACAGCAACTCGCCCCGCTATCCGGTATCAGCTGCCCTGTTGATGCGCATTGCAACCATCAGCACTTCCGGGAGCCCATGCTGGTAACGCACCGGGGGCTGAGTGGCCCCGCCATATTGCAGATTTCCAGCTTCTGGCGGCCCGGCGACACTCTGGCGATCAACCTTCTGCCGGGGCGCAATGTTCAGGAAGACCTCAGAAGCTTGCGCACATACGCACCCCGGACCACCATCGGCCAGTATCTGGCCAAACACCTGCCGCGCCGGTTTGCTTCGGCTTTTAACGATTTATTCGGATGGGACGGGCCGCTTCAGGCCTACAAAAACGCGGATATTGAGCGTATAGCCAGCACACTGGAGAAATGGCCCATAACGCCTGCCGGTACAGAAGGATACCGAACGGCTGAAGTAACGCTTGGGGGAGTGGACACCCGCCAGCTTTCGTCTAAAACCATGGCCGCGCTGGAGCACCCGAACCTGTACTTTATCGGAGAGGTTGTCGATGTAACTGGCCACCTGGGCGGGCACAACTTTCAGTGGGCGTGGGCGTCGGGAGTGGCCGCAGGGCTGGATGCCTGAGTTTCAGCCACCACCTGTGCCCTGGAAACCGATACCGGGCTGTGCGTAACCGGGCGGTGTTGGCGGGCTGTTACCACCAGAGGTGGGCGGCCCAGAATGCCGGTGCCCCGCAGAATCGTCCACAAGGTAGTCAATACCGGCGTGTTTTTTGTGGCCAGATACCACTTGGTCTCTTTGGCACGATAGCGGGACTTGTGATAGCTCAATGCTTTGAAGGCGTAAAAACTGTTGCCTTTCTGATACAGAATACGGCAGATACCACGCAATACTTTACTGTCACCTGCACAGGGCTGAACGTTGTAAACCGGTGAAATACCCAGAGACAACTGCTCGACACCTTCTGCCTCGAAAACCTTCATGGCCTCCAGAATAATGTAATCAAGCAACCCGCTTGGGCTGTTCCCGGTATCCTGGCGTAGCACGTTCGCGGTATAGCCGATGATTTTGCCATCTTTGAAAAACGGATCGAAGAACACATACCCCAGCAAGCGGCCGTTCTGGTAACAATAAAACTTACGTACACCCCACTCATTGCCAAACTGCGGTGGGCGCGTCAGTAACCGGAGTTCACGCTGTTTTACCGCTTTGCTCAGGCGCCAACCCTCTGAAATACGGCGTGCACTGGCCATATCGGCTTCTTCTGCTGTCTGCTCAACAACGCTCAGGTTTTGCCGTTTGCCCAGGTTAGCCGCATGCCGCAGTTGTTTTTTATGCTTGCCGGCAACACTGAACCCGGGAATGCGAAAGGAAAACTCGGTGCCCATTTCGTTAATGGCGTACCCCAGCTTTCTGAGATCTTCTGCAGCACCACCGTCAATACCCACAAACAGAGCACGCCCCGGCACCTGATTCAGAAACTCCTGAAGAAGCCATTGCCGGCCCCGGTCATGGCACACCGGGTTGGCGAATACCACGTTCACCCTGCCCAGCAGTGTTCGCACCGGCGCATAAGCCACAAAGCCCACACCCTCAATACCAAACCGCTCTGCACCCGACTGCAGTGTGAAGTAAGCGCTGGACTGACCGCCATAACGCTTCACCAACTCCTGGCTGGGGCCTTCTGCGAGGTGTTCCCGGTATCGAATCCCGGCATCCGGGGACAGTGCATGGGTCATGTGGCTACTCCTTACGTAAGGAACCGGCCGATGAAACAGAACGTCCCGGCCTGTTGAAAGAACCTTATCTACACTCTGTAAGTTACAGACTGTTACGTATTGACGGAGAGTTATTCATGGAAATTGTGAACCGGTACGATCACTTTACGTAATAAGCATGAATTTGATCACAAAATACGCGTAATTCATTGTTTTAATAGGAAAAACGATTGTCGAACAATCCTATGGAGAACACCTGAAAAGGTAACGAATTGTAAGCCAGACCAGCAAAAGCTGCCGGCCTGCCAGAGGCGTGATAACACCGAAGGTGGGCGGTAAATCGCGAAGCGAGTGTGACCAGCCACTGTGAGTAGTGGCTGGTCACCGTTAGCGAAGAATCACTAACGGTTTTACTGCTGTTTTCAGCATATTGGTTGTGGTGCTGCCAACAAAAAACTGGCGAATACGGGAGTGGCCGTAAGCCCCCATAACCAGAATGTCGATACCCTGCTCTTCCTGATATTCATGCAGAGTTTGCTCTACATCCCCGGCCCGGATGGCCAGGGTGATGTCGGAATTCAGTGCAGACAACATGCCTTTTGCTTTTTCAAGCTGTTCTCTGTGTTCACTGGTGTCCGCGCCAACCATCACCAGGTGCAGAGGCATGCCCTTCAGTACCGGGCTGCCCGCCAGCAGCTCAACGCCCTTGAATGCCGTTGCACTGCCATCGAACGCAAGCATGGCTGTACCTGGTGCTGTGAACTGATCCGGAACCAGCAGAATGGGCCGGCGCACACTGCGAATCACGGTTTCCAGCTGGCTTCCTATGTGCGCGTCACGCTCAGAGCTGCTTTCGCCGTGCAGGCCCATAACCACCAAACGGGTCTGGTCCTCCAGCGCAAGCAGAGACTCCGTCAGATCACCGTGCCGCTGGCGCTTGGCGATATCGGTAACTCCATCTGCACTGATCAGCCGCTCAGCTTCATCCAGCATATGGTGCCCATGTTCAAGCGCCAGCTTGGCCCGCTTGCGGTCCAGTTCAGCCAGTTCTTCCAGGAGCTGCTCCCGGCTATCGACACCAATATTACCCGCAAGATCCGGCTCTGCCGGATACCGCTCTTCATCCAATACGTGCAACAGAGTTACCGGTGTTTCCATATGCTGGCTTGCCCAGGCAGCATAGGCACAAACGGCAGGAGCCGCACGGGAACCATCAATACAGGCCACAACTCGCAACATAGTACTTTCGCCTTGCCCGGCCGCCAGGTTATTGTTCTGGCGGTTATGATTATTGCGCTCGTCTGTTTGCACCATATCAATGTTCCAGAAGCTTATCGACAGCGCTGGGCTTATCGTGCACGCCAAAACGGTCAACGATGGTGGCACTGGCTTCATTCATACCAATCACTTCTACGTCTGCCCCTTCCCGGCGGAACTTGATCACCGCCTTATCCAGTGCCGCCACCGCAGTAATGTCCCAGAAGTGTGCCCGGTTCAGGTCAATAATCACATTGCCCACCGCTTCTTTGAAATCAAACGATTGCAGAAACTTTTCCGATGAACTGAAGAATACCTGCCCGGTTACCCGGTATGTGCGGGTATCTGTCTGTTCATTCAGGTCAGATGTCACCAGCATGAAATGGCTGACCTTGTTGGCAAAGAACATAGCGGCAAGCAGAATGCCTGCCAGTACGCCAAGCGCCAGATTGTGAGTGGCCACAACCACCGTAACCGTTACCAGCATGACGATGTTGGTTGATAGCGGATACCGCTTAAGGTTACGGATAGAATCCCATGAGAAGGTTCCGATAGACACCATAATCATAACCGCGACCAGCGCCGCCATAGGAATCTGCACCAGAAGGTTATCCAGCACCAGCACCATAATCAGCAGAAACACCCCTGCCGTAAGCGTCGACAACCGTGTACGCCCACCCGATTTCACGTTAATCATAGACTGACCAATCATCGCACAACCGGCCATACCGCCAATCAGGCCAGACCCGATATTGGCAATGCCCTGGCCTTTGCACTCACGGTTACGGTCGCTTTTAGTATCGGTCAGGTCGTCCACAATCGTGGCCGTCATCATCGATTCCAGCAGGCCCACCACCGCCATCGGCAACGAATAGGGCAATATGATCATCAGGGTTTCAAGGTTCAGGGGAACGTCTGGCCACAGAAAAACCGGCAGAGTGTCTGGCAGTTCGCCCATATCACCCACGGTACGAATATCCAGCCCCAGAATAACGGCAGCGACTGTCAGCGCAACGATACACACCAGCGGCGATGGCAGAATTTTCCCGACAACAGGCACCAGTGGAAACAGATAGATAATGCCCAGGCCAGCCGCTGTCATGGCGTATACGTGCCAGGTAACGTTGGTCAGTTCCGGCAACTGAGCCATAAAGATCAGAATGGCCAGAGCGTTCACAAACCCGGTCACTACAGAGCGCGAAACAAAGCGCATCAGGCTGCCCAGTTTCAGAAAGCCGGCGGCGATCTGGAGAACCCCCGTCAGCATGGTGGCCGCCAGCAAATACTGCAGCCCGTGGTCTTTAACCAGTGTCACCATCAACACGGCCATGGCCGCTGTTGCGGCAGAAATCATACCGGGGCGCCCGCCCACAAACGCGATAATAACCGCGATGCAGAACGAGGCATACAGGCCAACCTTGGGGTCGACGCCGGCAATTATTGAAAAGGCAATCGCTTCGGGAATCAGTGCCAGCGCCACAACGATGCCGGCAAGCAGGTCTCCTCGCATGTTGGAGAACCATTGGTTTTTCAGAGTATTAATCATTAAGAGTTTTAACCATTCAGCGAGATATAAGACACCGGATTTAAAAAAGGCCGCGCACCCTAACAGATTCAGGCAGGCAAGTAAGTTGGTTTCAGGTAACAGAGCCCCGGCCAGGGCTGATCAGCCGGCAAAGCGAAAGGTAAGATTGTACCGCCGCGAACCGGTTAGCGGATGGACTCCGTTTTTCAGCGTCAGTACACCGTGGTAGCGCAACCTTGACGGCCCGCCCCACACTACAACATCGCCGTGATTGAGAGGCACCTTCTGCGCGCGGTCACGCCGTGCAAGCCCACCAAACTGAAACACCTGTGTCAGCCCCAGAGAAACCGACACCACAGGCTGGGAAAGATCCCGCTCATCTTTATCCTGGTGCAACCCCATTTTGGCACCTGGCCCGTAACAGTTTATCAGGCAGGCATCCGGGCGGAACCCCGGGTAACCAGCCGCCAGCGCGGCTGAGTGGGCCAGTGCAGAGAATACCGGTGGCATCGCAGGCCAGGGCTTGCCTGTATCAGGGTCGTCAGCCTGATAGCGATACCCCTGTTTATCAGTTACCCAGCCCCAGCGCCCGCATGCACTCATGGCTGCCGACATCCGGTGCCCTCCCGGGGTTGCCATATGACGCAGGGGGGCAGCCTTTGTCAGTTGTTCAATATGCGCAAGCAATTCATGTTCATAAGGCAAGGCAAAGTGCCGAAGCAAAAGGGCCCCTTCCGAGAGGCTCTCGGTAATCCGGCTATCAGGCTGGTCCGCAAACAAATCCGACATCATAGAGTGCATTTTTACCATGAAATGCCAGCAAATGACTTTATTCTTCGTGAGTTGGTGGGCTGAATGAAAGCCAGTTCATGCACAGCCCGCCAAAAACCCGTATATTTCACACAATCCCATTCCTGATTAAGGACGTATGAATGATTTTTGCGTTGCTTTTTGGCGGCCTGATTGGTTACACCTTCGGTAAATTCCCCGGTTTTCTTATCGGGGCGGCCATCGGAGCGTTTGTATATAACCGCATCCGGAGCGGGCTGATTAACAAGCTTCAGAATATTCAGGGTAGTTTTGTTGAGTCTGCTTTCGCTGTTATGGGCGCGCTCTGCAAGGCAGACGGTGTCGTCTCCAGAGATGAGATCCAGACAGCAGAAGCCATGTTTGTCCGGTTTCGATTAAATGAAGAACAAAAGGCGCGGGCAAAAGCCGCCTTCAGCCGGGGCAAGGCTGC
>CAYUTG010000042.1:0-4139 GCA_964447555.1 uncultured Marinobacter sp. | reverse complement strand
GCCCGCTTCCTTCAGACTAGTGGCCGGCAACCGGCTCTGCTGCAGATGTTCCTGCAGATTCAGGTTTCCGCCGTAGCTGCCGACGGCGTTCTGCACCCCGCCGAACACGCCATGCTGGTACGTATTGCTCGCGGCCTCGGCCTGCCTGAAAGCCAGGTTGACCAGCTGGAAGCCATGCTCCGCGGCGCACACGCAGGCACAGGGCAAAGCCAGCGGAGCACCACACAGAAACTTGATGATGCCTACAAAGTACTGGGGGTTTCGTCTTCCGCCAGCGATGCGGAGCTTAAGAAGGCATACCGCAAGCTGATGAGTGAGAACCATCCGGACAAACTGGCAGGCAAGGGATTACCGGAAAGCATGCGGGAAATGGCGGAGGAGCGTACTCAGGAAATCAGTAATGCTTACGATGTCATTAAAGAGGCCCGTAAGAATGGCTGAAAGAATGCCTGAAATGACATATCACCCTGTGACCGGCTTACGTACAGTGCGGTAAAACTTTATCGAGAGTCACGCCAATGCCTGCTTCGTTTACTCAGCCTCAAATCCATGCCTTTTCGGATGACGCCCTGGGCAACGACGACGCCACCGCCCTTGCCCAGCGAATTCGCAACGGGGACGTGTCGGTATCAGAAGTGACCCGGGCGGCCAGAGAAAGGGCCGGAAAGGTTACTCCCGTTATTGATGGCATAGTGACCGAAGCCTGGGAGAGCGCTCAACAGCAGGCAGACCAACTGAGTGCAGCCGGGCCAGATGCCGGTGCCGGGTTCTTCAGCGGCGTTCCCACGTTCATCAAAGACAACACCGATATTGCCGGATTACCCACTCTGCATGGCTCCAAAGCCGTGCCACCGAACATCGCCAGCCGTACCAGCCCGTTTGCATCACAGCTACTGGCTCAGGGGTTTCTCTGCCTGGGCAAGAGCACACTTCCTGAATTCGGGTTTAACGCCACCACCGAACCGGCGCACCTTAAGCCCACCTGCAACCCATGGAACCCGGCCTTCTCCACCGGTGCATCGTCCGGCGGTTCTGCGGCGCTGGTGGCTGCCGGTGTAGTGCCGATTGCCCATGCCAACGACGGCGGCGGGTCTATTCGGATTCCGGCCGCCTGTTGCGGGCTGGTGGGCCTGAAGCCAAGCCGTGGCAGGCTGGTGGACAACGATGCCGCCAGCTCTTTGCCCATCAATATTGTTACAGATGGCATCGTAAGCCGCTCCGTGCGCGATACAGCACATTTTATGGAACAGGCCGAACGTCACTTCCACCGGCAGGGGTTACCGGCTATCGGCACCGTGAACGGACCTTCGGATAACAAACTGAAGATTGGCATGGTGCTCGATTCCATTACCGGTCACCGTACTGATGAAAAAACGCGTCAGGTGGTTGAGGCAACCGCCCGTATGCTGGAACAACAGGGCCATGTTATCGAACCAGTCGCGGTCCCCGTGAAGACATCATTCCCCGAAGATTTTGCCCTTTACTGGGCGTTGCTTGCCTTTGGCATGAAGGTAAACGGAAAAAAAATCACCCACCCTGGGTTCGATAAACATCTGGTCGATGGCTTAACTAACGGTCTTGCCAGTATGTTCAAAAAGCAGTTCTATCGCCTGCCTGCAGTTTTATGGCGCCTGAAGCGGTCCAGCCAGGATTACGCCCGTGCAATGGCCGATTACGATGCAGTGCTCACGCCGGTACTCGGGCATACCACCCCGGCTCTGGGGAACCTGAGCCCGACGGTTCCTTTTGAAACGCTCTTTGAGCGACTTACCCGCTACGTAAGCTTTACTCCACTGGCCAATGCTACCGGTGCACCTGCCATTTCAATGCCCATGGGGCACACGAATGACAATCTTCCGGTTTCGGTTCAGCTTATGGGCAGATACGGTGGCGAGCGTACGCTGCTGCAACTTGCGTTTGCACTGGAGGCAGAATATTCGCCCTGGGCGTTCCTGAACACCTCAGAAGAAGCCGACCAGACCGTGTTGAAGGAAGAGGCGACCTATTGAAGATTTTCGTTCAGGGCACCACTGATATCTTTTTGGATATTCTCATCTGACGAACCTTGAGCGCCGCAATATGCCCTGAGCAAATTAATTAGCGTATTGACAGCCGATCCCACCTTGATAAGCTACCAGCGGTTGCAATGGAATAGCACGGCTGAACCGAACACCCACAGCGCTACACAACGCGCAGCACCGTGTTCGTCAAGGATGATCAAAGGAATAGCTATGAGCGGAAAGACCGTTGTCCTGCTGGGCGACGTAGGTACGGATCACCACGGTTTTCCACCCACCCCGGTCATAGCGGGCTCACCTGATGTACTGATCGACGGCAAACCCATTGCCCGGGTCGGTGACCCTCTCGCCCCTCACTCAAAACCCAAACATCCTCCACACCCCCGAGCGATCACTTCAGGCTCGTCAACGGTGTTGATTAACGGTATCCCTGCGGCCGTTACCGGAAGCGCTGTCAGTTGCGGCGGTGTCACGATTGGGAGCGGCAGCGTTGTAATCGGTGACAGCCACTCACCTGCACCATTTTCCCAGACGGCGTCTGCACTAGAGCACTCAAGTACAACTGGCGAGCGAAAAGGTTCTGTTCAAAATCAAACAAGGCCAGCACTAACCGACAGCGGTGCGGCACTGACGTCTGATTCAATAAATATGGCGGGTTCCAGCCAGGAAAGCCATATGGCCTCCACCATAACGAACCAGAATCCAAGCGGTCAGGAGGACAACAACACCGCTCAGAATCACTATGACCCAAAGAAAGAGAGCTCTGAACAGGACATCTTTGAGCGAGCAATACGTGCGCTGGAAGCGGAAATTGCAAACATAGGAACCCACGCCACTATCGACGGAAAGGCCAGACAAACCTATGCACAGCAAATACGGAGCATGGCTGATGAGCTTCGTGCTGAGGCGAGGTCAGGACATATTACCTGGAGGCAGGCGGCCGAGCAGGCTGAAGAAGCGCGCAACCTGATCATGGGTATGATACGGGGGAGGAGTACGCCAGTCGGTCGGGCACTGGCACAGCAGATCAAAAGCGAGGGCAAAACACTCAATGAGCTGGTTGGGCGAAAAACACAAC
This sequence comes from uncultured Marinobacter sp., assembly GCA_964447555.1. GTDB lineage: Bacteria > Pseudomonadota > Gammaproteobacteria > Pseudomonadales > Oleiphilaceae > Marinobacter. The sequence goes on along the minus strand of CAYUTG010000042.1, from coordinate 1,043 downwards.
AGCTGTACGGCCGTGGAACGAAATTCCAATCGCTGGCAACCTCTCAACAACAGGCTGTGTACGGAGCCATCGTCGAATCTGCCGGAAAATCTAACCCAAAAGTATCAGCGACGATGCGAAAGCTTTCCAACGCTGGCAAAGGCCTGATCGTACTTTCTCTCGGGTTTTCGATCTATCGCATCGCAACTGCTGAAGACAAAGTTGTCGCAGCTACTCAGGAAGTGGCAACTACTGGCGCAGGAATTGGAGGAGGGATAGCCGGAGGTGCTATTGCGGGACTCGCCTGCGGGCCGGGCGCACCTGTGTGCGTTGGCGCCGGTGCGTTTATAGGCGGAGCTCTGGCAGCCTTCGGTGTCAGCTTTTTCTGGTAAGGCTTTTAAGACATGCACCAACGTATCTATGAAAACGTCAGTCTGGCGGTAGCAAAGGCGAGCAGCGATTACGAACTCGCAACAAGCCTCATCACCATTGCAGGGCAGACGACTCAGGAACCACTTGAGGGCACTGTCCTCGAAGCCTGTGTTCAACATGGCAATCGGTACCTTCTATTTCTGACAGACGACATCCCATTCGAAGATTCGCTCCATATTCACCTGCTAGATGAATGCCTCAACAGACTCGACACAATCACACTCGGCACTCCCTATGCCACCGGGCACTTTCGTAATCTGATATGCGAAGATTCCGGAAAAATCACTTTCGAATTTTTTGGGGGCTGTGAATGGGAGGTCATAGTGTTGACGAAAAAACGACTGCGACTTCCCTTTGCTTCTGGCCCAAGAGGGGTGTGCTGGCCAAAAGGGTGGTTTCATATTCTGGAGCTTAGAGCCAGGAAATAAGTCCTGCCATGATACTAGCTCCCCATGAAGAACCAGTAACAATCAATTGTTGTTGACGACGAAATCGGTGTTAAGCAAGAAACTGCAAGCAAATTAATCATCAGAGAAACCAACGGGGCGCCACCGGAAACCACAATCAAACTGGCGAAATCGCAGGCGTGGCTCCCTGACCCGGTGACCACGCCACAACACAGTTACGCCCGC
>CAYUTG010000041.1:3452-16338 GCA_964447555.1 uncultured Marinobacter sp. | reverse complement strand
TGACAGGCCGGTATTCTAACCAGCTGAACTACCGCTCCACACTGCTTGCCACGTTTTATCTGAATCACAAGCGCTTTTAACAAGCACGTTGTTCAAAAGGCAGCGATCAGGGGCGTGATCGCTTGGTGACAACGGGGCCGAATTATAAAGAGGCCCCTCGTTATGTCAACGATTTTTCGAAAAAAATTCTTTTTTTAACCGTTTACATCGCATCGACCATGGCATCTTTACCCTGCGCCGTTTTCCGATACTCAATCGGCGTCATATTTGACCAGCGCTTGAACGCCCGGTAAAACGTGCTCGGTTCGGAGAACCCGGTCAGATACACAATCTCGTCGATGGATTCATCCGTGGTCGCCAGTAACTGACGAGCAAGCCGATAGCGGAAATCGGCCAACACCTGATTGAAGCTGGTCTCCGCCTCTGTCAGCCGGGTACGAAGGGTTCTGGGCTTAATACCTAGGCGCGAGGCAACAGCATCCAGTGTCACTTCGCCGCTATCCAGAAGTTCTGCCACAATCCGCTCAACCTGCCCGACGATGTCTTTTTTCTCAAGCCGGGCTACCTGCTCACTGGCAAAGCGCTCGTGCAGATCCAGCAGTTCCGGCTCAGCGTGGGGGGACGTATGCTCAAGCAGTTTTACCGGAAAGTACAAACGGTTCTCTTTCGCACCGAAAATCACCTCACAGCCGAACACGCTGGCGACATAGTCCTGATTCTCTTCACGGCTATGCTCAAACTCAATCCGGGAGGGGCGGAAAGTATCATCCGTAACCGAGCGAAAAAACGTGATCAACCCCTGGGCAAAACATTCGTTGAAATGCTTAAGACGCTGAATTTCATCCGATGCGGTGTCCAGCACCATACAGGCGTTATCGCTCTCAATAAAAAATCCGGTATTGGCCGCATCACTCAGCAGCCGCTGATAATTCTGCGCCCGCCGAAGCCCCTCACCAAAGGTGGGACTGCTGAGAAACAGGTACTCCAGCACCTGCCCCTTGTAGGCCGGAAGCCGTTGGCCAAGATGAAGCCCTATATCGGGATCGCCTGAAACATCCTCCACAACCTGCCAGAAGTACAGCTGGGCACTGTGGGGTGTGCGCAACTGGTCCGTGTATACGTAATCCTCGTCAACGCCCAGGCGATTGAAAATAGCATTAGTATCAATACCTTGCCTTTTCATCGCTTCATAGATCAGGCGTAACATAACTCCTGCGTCACGAAGTTCCTGCATAAGATCCCGCTTTTTTATTGAAGATCACTTTGACCCACCGGACAGTGCCCGGGGAATGCCAAGTCAATGCCTGGTCTGGCCGGGTTTGCCAGACTGAAGGCCTTTATTGAGTGGCCCCAAGGTTACTGGTTTATAGTAAAGCATTTCAGGCCACAGGCTCACAGTTTTACCAAAATGCGAACATAACTGCTATCTGAACCGGGAATTTACGGCAACCGGCAGCAATTTGATCAGGAATCAGGAAGGACGCGAACATGGCAACCCAGCTTATTTATCACAACACACCCCCGGCACTGATGCCGTTATTTGCCAAAGCTCTCTGGCCAAAATCCGGCAAAGCCAGAGGGGATGTTGCAATACCTGCACTGTCTGCCTCTCTGGTGGGGGCCAGCACCGCAAGCGATGCGCTTACCCGGTACCAGCAAATCTGCAGTTTCACCCGGGATACCCGCCTTCCCGTAACCTGGCCGCATATTATGGGATTTCCCCTGCAACTGCGGCTTTTGACGAATAGCGCTTTTCCGCTACCGTTACTCGGGCTGGTTCACCTGAGAAACACGATCATTCAGCACCGGGAGATTGGCATTGGTGAAAATCTGGATATCCATGTTCGGCTGGGCCAGCAGGAGCAAACCAGGCGAGGCCTGGAATTTGACCTGATTACAGAAGCCCGGGCCGCTGGCAGGCTGGTATGGGAAGAATCCAGCATAACTCTATTCAGGCAACCGGAAAACAAAGGGAATAATGAAACCAAAGGAAATCACCCGACACCCGACACAACAGCACCGCCAGAACTTCCACACTACCCGGAAACGCTCAACATCAAGGTACCGGAATCCATCGGCCGCCAGTACGCTAAGGTGAGCGGAGACAGTAACCCGATTCACATGCACGCCCTCAGCGCCAAAGCATTCGGGTTTCCCCGCGCCATTGCCCACGGCATGTGGAGCAAAGCCCACGTACTGGCTCTGCTGGCCCGGCAGGACGGCTGGAAGCCCGGCCCCATGAAAGTGACCTGCCAGTTCAAGAAACCCCTGTTTTTACCAGGCAGTGCACAGCTTAACTGGCAGGCGGGTGAGTCAGGCTGGGATTATCAGTTACTGAATGCCAGGGGCGATGCGCCCCACCTGAGCGGACGGATTGAGTAGCTGTAAGGCACAGCGGCCGGGGCGACGCTCAGTCGCCTTCGGCCTGTTCTGAATGACCAGATTCTGATGCACACGGAGAGTCTTCAGCGCCAGTGACCGGCAGTGTAAAGAAGAAACAGGCACCGCCACCGTCCGGGCGCTCAAAACCAATATCGCCCCCCTGCGCATGAATCAGCGAACGACAGGTAGCCAGCCCAATTCCCATACCTTCATTCTTGGTGGTGTAAAACGGCAGGAACAACTTACTTTCGGCGTCATCAGGCAAGCCCACTCCGTGATCGCGCACCTGCACCCGCACACAGCTACTGCCTTCCATTCGGGCGCTCACTTCAACAGGCACTGACACACCGGCACTACGGGTGGCCTCAAGCGCATTACGGATGAGATTCAGCGCCACCTGCTGAACCTGAATCGGATCGGCCAGAACCTCGGGAAGGTCATCTGCTACCGTCAGCTCAATACCGCCCTCATTGTTGCTCATATCCACTTCCGCAAACTGGCGGGTGTCTTCAAGCAGTGTGGAAACAGACACAACTTCTTTACCGGTCGCTGGCTTCTTCATAAACCGGCGAATACGGCGAATAATTTCACTGGCCCGATGAGACTGAGCCTCTATTTTATCCAGGGTTTGCTGAAGCAGTTCCGGATTGGGCGTGTCTTTTGCCATCATCCGCTTTGACACACGGGCATAGTTGGTAATTGCGGTTAGCGGCTGGTTGATCTCGTGGGCAAACCCGGCGGCCATTTCGCCCATCGTGGTTAGGCGAGACGCATGCGCCAGCTGGTTGCGCTGCTCCTGAACCAGGTCACGGGCTTCTTCCAGAGCGGCCTCATTTTCCAGTTCGGTCGTAATGTCGCGAAACACAACCACAGCTCCGCGTAATTCGTCACCATCAAGTTTCGAGGTAGACCGGTATTCCGCCGGAAATCCCGTGCCATCAATACGCAGCAGGCGTATGTTGCGCTGATTCTCGGCCACCCCCTGCTGACACGTCGCCTGAACCGGTAATCCATCAGGGTCGTCGCTGGCAGTAGCGAAATGGGTTTCAAAAAAGTTGTTCCCGATCAGTTCTTCAACCGGGCTGCGCATGATAAGCGCCGCGGCAGGATTAGCGAACTCAATCACGCCCTCTTTGTTCAGGCCATAAATACCTTCACTGATCGAATTCAGAATACGCGCCTGATCACCCTGCAACTCACGGTTTCGGGCCTGCAACTCACGCTCCAGGCGAATAACGCTGGCATGAGTTTTTACCCGGGCAATGACTTCCTGAGAGTGGAAAGGCTTGGAGATATAGTCGCCCCCCCCCACTTAAAAGCCTTTAAGTTTGGGGGGCTGGTAAGCCTGTGCTTATATAAAAACGACCGCACAGTCAGCCGTTTCCGGATCAGCTTTCAGGTGCTCACACACCTCATAGCCGTCCATATCCGGCATCATGATGTCCAGCAGTACAACTTCAGGCTGATGGCGCCGGGCAAGATCAAGCGCCTTCTCACCTTCATTCGCGATCAACAGGCGGTAGCCTTTGTCTTTCAGCGTTTCATAAAGGATTTTCAGGTTCTGCGGATTATCATCCACAAGCAGAACTGTAATCTCCGAATTCTCACTGAGAATTTCAGTCATATAAGCGGGACCGGTTAAATACGTCGCCGTATGATGCCGGCAGAATCACCTTGCGTCGATAAGGTCCTTTACGGACAGAACCATACGAACAAGATGCGCCAGAGAGTGGGTTCCCATCTTGTGCATCACGCGTGAGCGGTGGATTTCTACTGTGCGCTGGCTGATTTCCAGCTCAATGGCTATCACCTTGTTTGCCTGGCCGGCAATCATGCGATCCATTATTTCATGCTCGCGAGGTGTCAGGTTTTTAATACGGCGAATAATCTCCTGCTTTTCTCCCAGAGACTTCCGCTGTTCCAGATCCTGCGCCAGCGCAGCTTCAATTTTCTCCAGTAAAGCCTCTTCCCGGTAGGGTTTTTGTATAAAATCTACCGCGCCTTCTTTCATGGCATCAACGGCCATAGGCACATCGCCATGGCCGGTTACGAATATGATGGGCAAAATGGAGTGTTTGTCATTCAGCTTTTTCTGAAGCTCCATGCCGTCCATACCCGGCATACGGATATCCAGCACAATACATCCGGCCATTTTATCCGAGTAGTCCCGAAGAAACGCCAAGGCATTCTCGTAGGTTTTCACCAGCTTATTGTCTGACTTGAGCAGCAGATCCAGTGAATCGCGAACTGCTTCGTCGTCCTCTACTACGTATACCGTCTGCTGGATATCAGTCATGGATGCATGTGCTCCTGTCTGTTTTTTATGATACCCGGTCAGTGAACTGACTGGTCTTTATTTGTATCACGGGCGTGTTCCTGCTGCTCGTGTTCGCGCATTTTTTCAAGTCGCTGCTGAATAATGCCAAAAATGCTCTGCTTGGGGTACCGGCCATCAGGCCCCGCTTTACCCGCGGGCTTACCCATCAGCAGACTAACAGCTTCTTCAAGGCGGGTAACGGCATAAACTGCAAACCGCCCTTCCCGCACAGCTTTAACCACCTCGCTGTCCAGCATCAGGTTCTGGACATTGGTGCCGGGCACAATCACCCCCTGAGTTCCTGTGAGGCCACCTTTCAGTTGGCAGGTCACAAAAAAACCTTCCACTTTCTCGTTCACGCCACCAATGGGCTGAACCTCGCCAAACTGATTCACCGAACCGGTAAGGGCCATATCCTGACGTACAGGCACGCCAGAGAGTGACGATATCAACGCACACAGCTCCGCAAGAGAGGCACTGTCGCCATCGACCTCACCATAATTCTGCTCAAAGGTAAGGCTGGCCGACAGGTGCATGGGGTCATTCACAGCAAAGTGCGATGCCAGCCACGAGCTGAGAATCATCACACCTTTGGAGTGAATATTACCGCCAAGCTTCACATCGCGCTCAATATCCATCACCGCCCCATCACCATAGTAGCAGGTTGCGGTCACACGGTTGGAAAGCCCGAACTCGTAACCTCCGGTTGAAAGCACAGACAGCGCGTTTACCTGGCCGACACAGGTGCCAGTGACCGTTACCAGCGTAGAGCCATCTTTGATCGAATCGTAAAACTGATCACGAATACGGCTGCTCCGGTACTTTGCGCTCTCCAGCGCCCGCACGACATGGGTATCCTGAATGAGCCTGGCACCGGCTTGCCGGGCCCAGAAATCTGACTCTCTCAGGAGGTTGGCAATATCAGCGGCGTGCAGAGACAGGCGGTCCTGATGCTCCGCCATGCGGGCACTGTGCTCGATAACCCGGGCGACGGCCTTGTTGGAGCAATGCAGAAGATTTTTTTCTTTCACCACGCTGGCGATGAATTTGGCATAGGTAATCTGGCTGTCTTCCGACCGGTACATTTCATTTTCAAAATCTGCGGTAACCCGGAACAGCTCAGAAAACTCTGAATCGTATTCCTGCAGCAATAACCAGGTTTCACGATCGCCAAACAGTACGATCTTAACATCCAGCGGAACCGCTTCCGGCTCGATAGACACCGTACCGGACAGGGTCAGCTCTCGCTCCAGCGAGTTGATTTGTACAGAACGGGACCGCAGTGCCCGTTTTAGCCCGTCCCAGACAAAGGGTTGCTCAAGAACCTTGATTGCGTCCATCAGCAGATAACCACCATTGGCCCGGTGCAGGCTGCCGGGGCGGATCAGTGAGAAATCCGTAAACACCGTGCCTTTGTAGGTAACATTTTCCACATAACCAAACAGGTTATGATAGGTCGGGTTGTCTTCAACCACCATGGGCACTTCATTGGTTTTCTGGTGTACCAGCAGATTAACCAGATAGCGACGCGGCATCTTCTTGTTCAGCGAGGCGTAGGCAATAGCAGCCTGCTCGTCGTTATCTTCAAGAAAGATGTCGAGATTTTCCACCAGGTCGTGTCTCACCGCCTCCAGAAAGGTAACGATATCCGGGAGGTCTTCGTATTTCTTCACCAGTTCATCGATCTGATGCCCGGAGATTCCCTCCAGTGTTTCCTTGTTCAGCGCCTGCTGTTTGTCGGCGTATTCCTGTTCCCAATCCGCCAGTTTGCGCAACGCCTGGCGTAGTTTTTTCTCAAGCTTATTGATGGAATCTTCAAACTTGTCCCGCTGTTGTTCGGTCAGCGCCCTGAAGGACTCCGCCGTATGTGGCTCATCGCCATTCATGGCCACCAGGCGATAACCACCGGGGGTAGTTATTGTCAGGCTGACCTTTTTCCGCTTCGCCTGCGTGGCGACCTTTTCCAGCTCATCTTCCTGAATTTTTCCGTAATCGTTTTTCAGTTGTTCGGAGCGTTCAAGGAAGCTGTCGCTATCAAACGTTTGCGGAATAACCTTGACCAGCCGGGCCATCAGCTTTTCCATATCCTGTTTAAGCTGAATGCCCTTTCCGGCCGGCAGTTGCAACAATTTGGGAACCCGAGGCTCATCAAAATCTGCCACATAGCACCAGTCGTGGCTTTGCTGGCCAGTGTCAACATGGTGCTCAAGATAGCGCAGCATCATGGTGCGCTTGCCAAGCCCGTTACGGCCTACCGCATAGACGTTATAGCCACCATGAGGCATGGCCAGAGCAAAACGTACCGCCTCCTGAGCCCGGTTCTGGCCAACAATTTCAGCCAGAGGCTCCAGCTTTTTAGTCGTTTTAAACGGCAGATCCTTCAGAACGCAGGCTTTATAAAGTTGTTGCGGAGACAGTGACTTCAAGGTTTGGTCCTGTAACAGTGACATGATTAGCCGGTCATTGTAGATTCTGCGCACAGTAATGTCGCCTGCGAATCAGACATTTCTGACCGGACCCCGGCCCGCAACAAAACTGTTAATCTGCTCACAGAACAATCGGTGACCATTTCTCAGATACATGGTACAGAACTACACTCCATGTTCCGACCATGGTTGCTTAACCGGGTAGTTGGTCAATAATAAAGACAAGACAGGCAATGGATGTTCGTTTATGACCAGTGATGCAGCCGACCGTAGAATCAAGGATCGCTACCAGGCTTCCTGCCTCAGGGTCCAGCTACGGGAGAGAGGTTTTCTGGGCCGCACCAGACAGGCCTTGCCTGTGACATGCCTGGATTTAAACCGCTATGGTATGGCTGTACTCTGCCCCCGGCCAGTGGAGCCAGGCACCCACTTGTTCATGGATTTCGAAGGCAAATACATTAACGAGTCCCGGGTACGGGCGCAGGTTGTGGAGTGTCAGGCGTTTCAGACGGGCTACCGGGTAAGCGTGCAGTTCAGCTACTACCTCAACAAGAAGGGCTACTCCCGGGCGGTTGATAACGCGCTTTCGCGCATTGAGGGCTTTTACAACCGGTTCGCCAGTTAGTGGCCACCGCCTCTCAAATCAACCCGGCATCCAGGCTGGCCGCCACGTACAACCCAAGCTCCCGGCACTGCTCTTCAAATTCATCACGGTACTCACCGCGACAAACCAGAGGCTCCTGAACCTGCTTCCAGCGTAACCCGGTGGTGATGGAGGCAATCGCCCTGCGCGTGCCTGTACCATCGTGACCAGCCCGAATATAGCAGGCAAACGGCAGGCCTTGGGTTTTCTCCAGACAGGGGTAATAGCTGCGGTCGAAAAAGTCTTTCAGGGCGCCACTCATGTAACCCAGATTCTCGGTCGTACCCAGAATAACGGCATCACAGGCCAGAACATCCTCCGGCCCTGCCTTTAGCGGCTCGACAACGACAACTTCAACGTTTTCAACATCCTGGTGCAATGCGCCCTGCTTCACCGCCTCTCGCAATTTCAGTGTGTTCGGGGAGGGTGCATGAGCAACAATCAGTAAACGCTTTATGCTGTTCATACCGCCCCCTGTCACTGGTTTAAAGCAGTTCTCCACTGGCTTCAGCCGGAGCTTCTTCTGCATTTGCCTTTTTCTCAGGCTTGGGCATCAGTTTGTCGCGCACACTGGCTTCAATCTCATTGGCCATATCCAGGTTCTCTTCAAGGAACTTGCAGGCGTTTGCTTTACCCTGGCCAATTTTATCGCCCTTATAGGCGTACCAGGCACCGGCTTTATCAACAAAGCCTTCTTTTACGCCCATATCCAGAACTTCTGCCATGTGGTAGATGCCTTTACCGTACATGATCTGGAACTCAGCCTGACGGAACGGTGGGGATACCTTGTTCTTCACCACTTTCACCCGGGTTTCGTTGCCCACAACCTCGTCACCGTCTTTTACGGCGCCTATGCGGCGGATATCCAGACGTACAGAGGAGTAGAATTTCAGGGCGTTACCACCGGTGGTGGTTTCTGGGCTGCCGAACATGACACCGATTTTCATACGAATCTGGTTAATAAACACCAGCAGACAACCGGCGTGCTTTACGTTACCGGTCAGTTTCCGCAAAGCCTGTGACATCAGGCGGGCCTGCAGGCCAACATGGCTGTCGCCCATCTCGCCTTCGATTTCTGCTTTTGGTGTCAGTGCAGCTACGGAGTCAACAATGATGACATCAACGGCATTGGAACGTACCAGCATGTCACTGATTTCAAGTGCCTGCTCTCCGGTATCTGGCTGTGACACCAGCAACTCGTCTACGTTAACGCCCAGTTTTTCGGCGTAAATAGGGTCAAGCGCATGCTCAGCATCCACAAAGGCACAGGTTTTACCCGCTTTCTGAGCTTCTGCAATCACCTGTAAGGTCAACGTGGTTTTACCGGAACTTTCCGGGCCGTAAATCTCAACAATACGGCCATATGGCAAGCCGCCAATGCCAAGCGCTACATCCAGCCCAAGGGAGCCTGTGGAAACCGCAGGAATCGCCTCGCGGGGCTGGTCCCCCATTTTCATAACGGCGCCTTTACCAAACTGACGCTCTATCTGGCTCAGTGCTGCGCTTAATGCTTTCTTCCGGTTGTCTTCCATCAGTGCAAAATCCTCTGTCGCCATGACAGCCACGCATTACCCGAAATGCTGGCTGAGAAATAAGAAACCGGGACTTGTTCGATGCCCTCGCAACAAATTCCCTGTATATTTGAACAGTATTAAAACATAACCCGCGGAAGAGACCAACCCCTCCTGCTGAATTTCATTCAGATGTGGGCAATGCGGCATCCGGAGCAGCTCAGTCGTGGTTCAGAAAATGCGTTACACGTTGCAAAGCAAAGAGTACGGCCTGCCTGCGCACGGCGTCCCGATCACCCGAAAAGTGCTGCAAACTGGCCTCAGTGCGGCTGGAGTCACCCCAGGCAAACCAGACCGTGCCCACGGGTTTGCTGTCACTCCCGCCACCCGGGCCTGCCACGCCACTGATGGCAACCGCTACATCTGCACTGGTTCTGGCCAACGCCCCGGCCACCATCTCTTCGACCACTGGCGCACTGACTGCACCATGAACCTCAAGCGTTTTCTCAGCAACCCCCAGCACTGCCTGTTTGGCTTCATTGCTGTAGGTCACCAGCCCGCCTAACACGTACGCGGAAGACCCGGGCCTGTCAGTCAACACCTTGGCAACCCAGCCACCGGTACAGCTTTCAGCGGTTACCAGCATGCATTTCCGGTGCAGCAAAAGATCGCCCAGAGAGTCAGCTACTTCCGCCAATTGCCGATCGTTAACTGACATAATAATTTCCTCCGTTTCATCATGCGGTTTATTTTCTTACAATCCACTGCTCAATCCAATGCAAGGCAACCCGGAACTGTCCATGTCAGCAGCTCAGACCGATCTTTCCTCACACACCCCAATGATGCGGCAATACCTGAAAATTAAGGGTCAACACCCGAATGAGCTGGTGTTTTATCGCATGGGGGATTTTTACGAGCTGTTTTATGACGATGCCAAAAAGGCCGCAGACCTGATGGACATTACCCTGACGGCCCGTGGCCAGTCCGGAGGCAACCCGATTCCCATGGCGGGCATTCCCTACCACTCATCGGAAGGATACATTGCCCGGCTGGTACGAGCGGGGCAATCCATTGCCATCTGTGAACAAATCGGCGATCCGGCAACCAGCAAGGGGCCGGTAGAGCGTCAGGTTGTACGAATCGTTACCCCGGGCACCCTGAGCGACGATGCCTATCTGGAAGACCGCCGGGATAACCTGCTGGTCGCCATTTTTAACCATCAGGAACATTTTGGTTTTGCCTCACTGGATATCTCCAGTGGCCGTTTTGCAGTGTCTGAACTGGAAGATCTGGATGCCCTGCAGGGGGAACTCCAGCGTTTACTGCCTGCGGAGATTCTTATCAGCGAGGATTTTCCATTTCCCGATGTTCTCGAAGGCTATACGGGTATCCGGCGCCAGGGCCCCTGGTTATTTGAAGCAGATACGGCCCGCCGAATCATAACTCAGCAACTGCAGGTGCGTGATCTGACCGGGTTTGGCTGTGAAGATCTGTCACTGGCCATCTGCGCAGCCGGCTGCCTGCTGCAGTATGCAAAAGAAACCCAGCGTACCGCCCTGCCTCACATTCGCAAACTGACAAGAGAGCGGCGGGACGATGCGGTTATCATGGATGCCGCCAGCAGACGCAACCTGGAAATAGACATCAACCTGATGGGCGGCCACCGGCATACCCTGGCGTGGGTTATGGATAAAACCGCAACCTCCATGGGTGGCCGTGAACTGAGGCGCTGGCTGAACCGGCCACTGAGAAACACCGGGGTTGTCAGCCAGCGCCAGCAAGCGGTGTCTGCGCTACTCGATGGCTTTCACTACGAACCGGTTCACGAGCTTCTGAAAACCATTGGTGATATTGAAAGGGTACTGGCCCGTGTGGCCTTGCGGTCTGCGCGCCCACGCGACCTGGCCCGCCTTCGGGATGCCTTTCTGGCTCTACCGGATTTGCAAGAGGTGCTCAAACCGGTGGATTCCCCCCATGTGGTTGATCTGGCCAGGTTGATTGGCGAATACCCGGAACTGGCCACCTTGCTTGAGCGCGCCATTATTGATAACCCGCCGGTTGTGATCCGGGAGGGCGGCGTGATCCGGGAAGGGTTTGATGAAGACCTTGATGAGCTTCGCAACATCAGCGAGAACGCCGGGCAATATCTGCTGGATGTAGAAACCCGGGAGCGGGAGCGCACGGGCATCAGCACACTCAAGGTGGGCTATAACCGGGTGCACGGCTACTATATTGAGATCAGCCGTGCCCAGTCTTCACAGGCGCCAGTGGATTATATTCGCCGCCAGACCCTGAAAAACGCAGAACGGTTTATTACTCCGGAACTTAAAGAGTTTGAAGATAAGGCCCTGAGTGCCAAAAGCCGTGCGCTGGCAAGAGAAAAGGCTCTCTACGATGAGGTGCTGGAACGGGTTGCCGGGCAACTGGCACCGCTTCAGGATGCCGCGCAGGCGCTTGCTGAGCTGGATGTCCTGAGCAACTTCGCCGAGCGTGCAACCACACTGCGCTTTACCGCACCGGAATTCAGCGATTCGCCCGGCTTTGATATTGAAGAAGGCCGGCACCCGGTTGTGGAACAACTTCTGGATGACCCGTTTGTACCCAACAACCTGCTGATGGATAACCAACGCCGCATGCTGGTGATCACCGGCCCGAACATGGGCGGTAAATCGACCTACATGCGCCAGACAGCGCTGACTGCCCTGCTGGCCTATACCGGCAGCTTCGTGCCCGCCAACCGGGCGGTACTCTGGCCGTTAGACCGCATTTTCACCCGCATGGGCTCATCAGATGACATTGCCGGTGGCCGCTCCACCTTTATGGTGGAAATGACGGAAACCGCGAATATTCTTCACAACGCCACAGAGCACAGCCTGGTCCTGATGGACGAAGTGGGCCGCGGCACCAGCACCTTTGATGGCCTGTCTCTGGCCTGGGCAACCGCTGAACATCTGGCCAGAAACATTCGGTGTTACACGCTGTTTGCTACCCACTACTTTGAGTTGACACAGTTAGCCGATGAACTTCAGCATGCAGTTAACGTGCACCTGACCGCCACAGAGCACGACGACACTATTGTGTTTCTGCACAACGTACACGAAGGGCCCGCCAGCCAGAGTTATGGGCTGCAGGTGGCAAAGCTGGCGGGGGTTCCCCAGGATGTCATACGCAACGCTAAAGAACAGCTTACACTTCTTGAGGGCAGCGTCGCGCCGGCAACACAGCGCCAGCAACCGGTTGTGCCTGAGCACGCGGGCCAGCCCCCGAAAGCCGCTTCAGGTACTGATAATGCGGTCATGCAGGGGGATATGTTCGCCAGCATGGAACCCAGTGCGGTAGAAGAAGCGTTAAAGGGCCTGAGCCTGGATGAGCTCACTCCGCGGGACGCGCTTAACCAGCTTTATGCCCTTCAGGCCATGCTGAGCAAACCATGAAAACTGCACCGGATTTGACCTAGGTAATAAGGAAATACCCGTCCGGAGCTTGCGGGTGCGCAGGGCGCTCCTTACAATACCGCACATTAAAATATATTTATGGGGCTTGTTTACAAGTCACTGATGAGATTGACCAACGGACTCAGGATCTGACTATGGCTTTTATCGTTACT
>CAYUTG010000041.1:0-3442 GCA_964447555.1 uncultured Marinobacter sp. | reverse complement strand
GGTGTGTCCGGTTGACTGCTTCTACGAAGGCCCTAACTTTCTGGCCATTGATCCGGATGAGTGTATTGATTGCGCGCTGTGCGAGCCAGAGTGCCCGGCAGAGGCTATTTTCTCGGAAGATGAACTGCCAGCCGATCAGCTTCAGTTTGTTGAGCTCAACGCTGACCTGTCCGGTAAGTGGCCGAATATTACCGAGAAAAAAGACCCTCTTCCGGAAGCGGAAAAATGGGATGGTGTGGCCAACAAGCTGCAGTATCTGGAGAAGTAACAAAGGCCTCGTATGTGAAAGCGCATACGTCCAGCCAGCAAAAAGGGAAGCCAGAGCGCTTCCCTTTTTCTTTGCCAGTTTAAAGATATCCGGTGCTTATTTCTCAGGGGCAGACTCCAGCATCTTGCGGGCTGCCGCCGATTTGTAGAAGCCAGACAGCCTTCGACGTACCAGCGCCTCCAGATATCCCTGTTCACGTAAAACCTCAATAATGGGCAAAACGAAGGTGATCACCTCTGTTATCACAACGTCTTCCGTAACGCCAACGTCATTCAGAAGCTCAATAACCGGCCTGCTGCCGTATTTCAGGAAAAGATGCTCAACCACCGCCCGGGCACAGCCTTCAAAGTAGGGGGTTGTCCGGAACTGCAGCCAGAACTCGTAGCCCAGCACCACAAATTCCTGCAGCTGGATATCCCCCAGGCCTTCGTGCAAGTCGGCTATGGTGCTGTCTTCAACGGACACCCAGGCCGCCATCACACTGTCTCTGAGTTCATCATCGGTGAGTGCTTTGTGTAAAAACTGTTCACTCCGCACAATAAGCCCCGGCAGGCTGTCAGACAGCCAGGCCTTGATACGCCGCTCCATGGTTTCATCAAGGCCCGGTACGGCTTTGTTCGCCATACGTTTGCCAAACTTCATCATGGAACCAACGCCTGGCACAGAGCGCGTGATCAGGTTGTCTTCGTACAGATAATTCACCAGCCCGGCATAGACAACGCTGGACACCAGTTCCTGGTACACCGGGTGCGCCATAATCTCACTGATGACCCGCTCCCGCTGCTGGCGCCACTCCAGCGCCTCTTCAAGGAAACCTGTCGCCTGCTCCCGGCTTAGAATCTCACTGAGCGTGGTTGTTTTCTGCACGGGGGCATTCAACACCTCAGTCGCCATTTCAGCCGCCAGTTGGGGAATGCCGGCGTCCAGTTCCATGTTCATCACAATACGATGGATAACGCCCATCACCTGATCAACCGAAGCCAGCCGGTTCAGAGTAACTGTATCCGCATGCTGAAAAAGGTCGTGCACCTCTTGCTCAATAAACTTGCGCAGTTTCGCACCCCTCAGCGCCGCCATCTCATATTTGACGTGCTGCTCAAGCAGTGCGCTGGCAAGATCCTTGTTGCTCTTGGTCATAGGGTCAGAGGTCCTGTTCGTCAGAGTTTGCCGCCAAACGGCTTGAAAAGAACAACGAGGCTAACACGGGGGCACCGGAAAGGAGTTCGCCAAAAATACCGGGAAAAGCGAACAATGAAGCAAACCCCGGCATCACAATGGCTATTTGTAACTACCGGAACTTACTGGAAGTCGCTGAAACTGTGCGGCTCTGCCGCCAGTGCCAGGCACAGGCTGCCAGGCCCCACATAGATGGAACTGGTAATGCCCATTTGCGAGAGAAGTAGATCCACACCCTGACGTTCGCAGGCGTCCCGAAGCCGGTTCAGCCCGGGCAAATCTTCGATTTCCGTCCAGGTCAGGCCACAGGACAAACTAACATAAGGCGTTAGCAGGCCAGCCTCTACCCTGGCAGTGGCGTAATTCATAACCTTTTCAACGGCAGCATCAAAGCTCCGGGTTTTCGCAACCGGCTGCCCTTCCACACCCTGGCCAAAAATGACCGGGGTAATATTCAGTGCCCTGCCAAGAAACGCGACGACAGCCGAAACGCTGTTATCACCACGCCTGCGGGCCCGCTCACGGATGTAATGCAGATCACGGGGAATAACGCAGGTGTATATTTTATCGGTGAAGGTTTCAACTTCGTGCCGCAAGGCATTTTTGGACAGCTTTTTCTGGATAAGTTTAAGGGTGTGCGCGGCCAACAGGCCCTGGCCGGCGAAAATCTGTTTACTGTCAACCACCCGCATAGAGAACTTCCCTTCCCGGCCAGAGGCCTGACGGGCTTTCTCATAATTGGCCATAACGCTGTTCATGGCTTCAGACGCATTCTGGAAAATCAGGCTGCGGCTGCGCGTGACTGTCTCACAGAACGCAACATCGAACTGGGTGACAATTTTCTCCATGAACAAATTATAAATCTGTTCAGATGTATAGGCGCGGGTTTCGGCGTGATGGCCCTTTTTCAGCAATCCGCTCTGGTAGAACTCCTGAGTTCTGACAGGGTCATGCTCATCGATGTATGTCTGTCCATCAATAACTGCGGTGACAGGGAGAACAAAAAGATCGTGTTTGCGGCTGAATTCGTATGGCAGATCACACGCAGAATCTACGATTAAACCAACTCGCATGATGGATATCTCCAGCTACGGGCACAGCGGGGGCATGCCCTTTCTATCTCATTATTTTTTTAAGACAACCAGTCTTACACAACCTGATCGGAATTTCAGCCACTGCACGCTTAACTAGCAAAGTGCGTCACTTTTATAAACGACTTCAAGGTCTTTCAGATTTTCCTGCAGCAAATGCCGGTTATCCTGCTGCCACGGATGAAATCCCGCTCTGAAATACGCCAGAAACTCTGGCAGGCACTTGCGTATAATGCCCGGCTTCCCCCAAAGAAAATTCATACCGCCCATCCAGGTTCGCAGGCTCCATAATTTACCGTCGGTTCTGAGCAGGCTGCAGGTATTGAGAAATGTGTATTTAAAAAAGTTCCAGGTGACGAACAGGAAAACGATGCGCCGCACGGTCTCATCACCCACGCACTCACGATACACATCAAAAGCGACCGATTTGTGCTCTGTTTCCTCAATGGCGTGCCAGCGCCAGAGGTTCGCCATGGCGGGGGCCGCACCTTCCATCCATTCCGGATGTTTCAGAATCGCATTGGCCAGTACAGCGGTGTAGTGTTCCGCACCACAGGTACCAGCCAGCTGACGGCTCGGCGGTAAACGGCTCACCCACTCCATATGTTTGACGAAGCGCTTATCTATCGCGTCAATATCGTAACCACGGGCCCTGAGCCCCTCGTTGTAGCTCTTGTGTTCGCGGCTATGGAGTGCCTCCTGGCCAATAAAACCCCGGATTTCTTTTTTCAGCTTGGGGTCGTCTATCCGGTCCCGATACAGCCGGACTGCATTAATAAACTGCTGTTCGCCTTCCGGAAACTGCAATGACAATGCATTAAAAAAGGCCGTTCTGAAGGCATTATTACCATGCCACCAGGTTTTCAGCTCTTCGCTCACCTCGAAGCGAATGTGGCGCGGCTCAACA
>CAYUTG010000040.1:0-16360 GCA_964447555.1 uncultured Marinobacter sp. | reverse complement strand
GGTAAGAGGTTTTACCCGCGACGTGGATGGCACCAAGCACTACATTGATCACGACATCAATTCCATTCAGAACTACCTGACGGAAGCCACCCAGAACGCCTATCAGATGATTGATGTGAATGTGTACCAGGAGAACCTGTTCCACACCAAAATGATGCTTAAAGACTTCAACCTGGACAACTACGTGTTTGGCATCAATGCCAGCGATCTCGGCCAGGAAGAAGCCCAGTCCATTGAAGACCGGCTGCGCCGGGAAATGCTGGAGATTTTTTACTCCCGCAACGTGGAATAAAACCTCACCTCACGCAAACGTTCGCCCGGCCATCAGCCGCTGCACCATGGGCCTGACAATCAGGTCCATGGCCAGCGCCATCTTGGTGCCCGGAATCACCAGAGTGTCGTGGCGCGACAGGGTGCTGCCGGCAATAACCTGCAGTAAATACGCAAAGTCTGTGTCAGACGGATCGCGGAACCGAATAACCAGCATGCTTTCATCTTCGGTCGGTACGTCCCGGACCACAAACGGGTTAGACGTATCGACCAGGGGAATCCGTTGGAAGTTGATGTGCGTCTGGGAAAACTGAGGCACGATATCGTGAACATAGTCCTCCATCCGGTTAAGGATGGTGGTCACCACAGCCTCCGGGCTGTACCCACGTTTATGGGTATCCCGGTGAATTTTCTGAATCCACTCCAGGTTAACAATCGGCACCAGGCCAATTAACAGGTCCACGTGCTGCGCAATATTAAAGGTTTCGCTGACCACCCCACCGTGCAGGCCCTCGTAAAACAGCAAGTCGGTATCAGACGGCAGTGGCCGCCAGGGAGTGAACGTACCTGGCTTGTGCCCGGCGTTTATCAGCGCCTGATCTTCATCGTGAACATAGCGGCGGTAGCGGCCATGCCCGGTATGGCCGTAGTCGTAAAATAACGCCTCCAGCCTGTCGATATGGTTGGCCGCCAGCGCGAAATGGTTGCGCTCACCAAACTGCCCTTTGGCCGCCAGCCTGGCCATTTGTTCGCGATTATAGCGGTGGAAACTGTCACCACTGACCATGGCAGCGTTCAGCCCCTCACTGGCGAACATGCGGCTGAAAATCTGCCCGGTTGTCGTGGTTCCGGCTCCGGATGAGCCGGTAACAGCAATAACAGGATGGCGTTTGGACATAACAGGGTGTGATCCGGGGTCAGATGAAACTGTCGAGTAAGCGGGGCTTTTCAATCACAAACCCCTGAGCGTAATCAACACCCAGTTGGGTCAGCGTATCCAGAATTTCCCGGGATTCAACCTGCGAGGCAATCACCTCCCGGTTCATATAGTGTGCCATGTCAACCATGGACCGTACCATCGCCCGATCGGTTTCGCTGGTGGTAAGCTGGCCGGTGAAGGCACCGTCAATTTTAATCAGATCAACCGGTAACGACCGCATAAACTGGAACGAACTGGGTCCGCTGCCAAAATTCCCGAGACAGAACCGGCAACCAAGTTCCTTCATTTCCAGAATGAAGTCCGCAACGGACTCCACATCGCTGATCGCCGAAGCCTCGGTAAGTTCAAACCAGAGTCGCTCAATAGGTGCATCTTTCTGGCTCAGCTTTTCATAGATGAACTCCAGCAGCGACTGGTCATTCAGGGAATAGCCCGAGAGATTAATACAAACGCCACCGAGATCACGCGAGCCTGGCCGCTGCTCTCTGAGCCAGTCGAGCATATGCCCGACAACCCACCGGTCAACGGCATGCATTCTGTCATATCGCTCGGCCATACGGACAAAATCGTGGCCGGTAATCAGGTTACCGGCATCGTCATACATGCTGATCAGTACTTCATACTGAGGGGACATACTGGCCCCGGCATGCAGGGGTATTATTTTCTGGCAACGCAACAGCATGCGCTCTTCATTCAGGTCGCTGAGTCCGGCCACCTTCGCGGCAATCTGCTCCTGACGAGCCTGGTCTCCGGCATCCAGTGCATATTCTATGACCTTACCGTTGCCCTGCTGTTTTGCGCTCGCCAGGGCCTGTTCAGACGCCCGGAGCCAGCGCTCAGCGTTTACCAGTGCGGGCAAATCAGGGACCACGCCGGCACTGGCAGACAGGCGGTAGCTACGGTCATCAAAACTGAACTCTGTCTCTTCAACCACCTGAATCATGTTGCGGGCAGCCTGCATGGCGTTCTCTGCCGGCACCAGCATGGCAAATTCGTTGCCTGCCAGGCGCGCCAGCGGCATACCGTCTTCCACAATCCCGCCCAGAAGATCCGCCACTTTTTTCAGGGTTGCATCGCCAGCCTGATAGCCGGCGGTATCGTTCAGCAACCGGAACCGGCGAAGATCCAGACGTATCAGGGTGCGCCCGTCTTCCCGACGCGCCAGTTGCTGGTCCAGCATACGCTCAAACTCCCGTCGCCCCAGAAGCCCGGTCAGTTCATCATGGGTTGAAGCCCAGGAGAGTTGGTCGTAAACCTTGCGCACCATCCGATCAATACTTTCGTCCACCAGCGGCCGTTCGTACTGGCTGTCCGGAACAATAATGCCCTTACGCATCTGCCTGGCCAGTGCTTCAAGCTCCAGTTCAACAACCCGCATACCCTGATGGTTAACAAACACGAACCGGCTGAATCCCCGGGCAATCCATACCAGGCGAATGTACTGGGGCTTTTCTGGGTCGTCCTGATCCCGAAGCCAGTCTCCGGTGCGCAGTCTCTGGGCGCGGTTAATCCAGCGCTGAAGGCTGCGCTGCTCCCGCTCAGACAATGTTTGTTGGTTGGTTTTTTCCGGCTGTGCCGCCGGCATTTCCACCAACTCGGGAGGCTGATCCGGGCTACGCACCAGAAAGTGTTTCAGCTCATCACGAATCTGGGACGAGGGAATATGGTTGCTGGAGATAGAGGTCAGGCCATCCTGAATCATCCGCAACAGCTCTGGCAGGTTTGTATCGCTATCTGTGCTGTCCGCAAAGGACAGCAACGAATCGATAACGGTCAAATAATCATCCCACAACTGGCTTTCCGGACCCTGGCGTATCCAGGTCAGTGATAGCAGATCCCGCCAGCCACCATCCAGAAGGCTGAGGACCGCCTTGGGAATTTTGCGTCCGGCCAGCTTCTGGTTCAGTGCCTCAGCCACAGCAGCCTTGGATTCAGCCACTTTCTGCGCACCTTCAGCCGCAGCCGTCACTCGCTCCACATTACGCCGGTACACGAGGTTCTGGCGGTCTATCAGGGCGTCCAGCTCCTGCACGGTGTGCTCAAACACACCTATGTCCTGTTCGAAATCGTTAGTGATTCGCTGAATCAGCTCATCCACCCTGCGCTGAACAACCGGGTTGATTCTTCCGCCTTTCACACCAAGCTGGGCGAGCCGGTTCATAACCCCCCGGACCGGGCTGTCGTGGTCATCAAAAAAAGCCGGATCACGCATCACCACTTTTAATACCGGAACCTCCAGCTGGCGCATGCGCTCCTGAGCGTATTCACTCAGTTTCGGGCTCTCGATGACAGATGTGAAAAACCGGTCCACCACATCGAGCGTTTCCTGCTGTTCTTCATCAAGCCGGTTCTCACCACTTTCGCGAACCTTCTCCACCACCCGCTCTTTTAGCGGCGCCGGTTGCCCGCCGGCAGGGTCAACTGGCTGCACCTGTAACCGCTGCAATTCGCGCTGAAACTCACCCGCCGACAGCGGGCGCGCATCAGCAGGAAACGGCAAAGGTTCCGGATCGCCTCTGGCTACCCGGCCCGCCGCCAGAGTGTTCAGCAGGTTGCGTACGGTGGCAAAGGCGGTTTGTGCCGCCTGCGCATAGCCCCGGAATTCGCCTCCGGACCGGCTTGTGCGGGAGCGGCTGATACCGCGCTGAGCATTCCCGGCCTCCGGTGTTTTTGCGTTCTGCGGGGCAGGCTCTTCCGGTGGCTGCCTGGTTTCCGGCTGAGGCGCATCGGCCCCGGGTTTGGCTTCAGAGTGGCCGGCTGCCTTGTCACTCAGATATCGGCTGAGGTCAAGATCAGGCAATACGCCATGGCGGATCAGAATGTTGTTCAGTTCTTTGTAAAGAGGCCCAAGGTGCTGAAGCACCGTTTGTTCAAAAATCCTGAGACAGACTTTCTCAACATTTCGCGACGTTTTGAGCAGGCTCAGCCCGGCATGGAAGGATTCACAGACAAGGGACGGACCAAGCGGATTATAATGGCCCGTGCTATTGGCAACCCCCAGTGAGTCCAGACGGAGTTTCAGCTGGAGCAAGTCGCCGCGATACTGGGTATCTGCTTTTGTCACCATGACCCGGATGGTCAGCCAGTCTTCAAATTCGCTTTTGTCGACCACTGACAGCTCCGCTCCGGGAAAGCCTTTCGGTGCAGGCTTCAGGGGCGATTCAAGGCTGCGGGCCATCTGATGCCAGATGATTCTCTGGCGGGCCTGCACCTGCCCGGACGCATCCATGTATTCATTGGCCTGCTGATCGTTTAATGCTTTCTGGGCTGACTGCTTCAGCCCGGCAACGATTTCAGCCAGGCAGGTATTCATCAGGGGCTCGATGAACTGGATAACGGCTTTGGCAGACTGGTGCAATACAAACTGGACACGATCACTGGGCGCTCTCAGAGATGAACGATCCTGATTGCGGGAACCTCCGCACTGCTGCAGCATGGCATCAACAGCGGCCGGATTTGGCCGGGTAAAGCTCACCCCCATAGCCCCATCAATGCGCCGGGCAATATTGACATGCAACTCATGGCTCTGGCTGCCATCCGGGCTTCGGAAACGGATGACCAGCTCAGACGGGTTATCACTGGCAAGCGCCCGGTCAAGCTTTCCGGACGTTTCCCGGGAATAGCGTATAAATAAACCTTCAGCACAAAAGTCAGCTATCTGGCACGGCCATGACTCGCCACCGCCAAGGTCTATCTGAGCAGCCAGTTTAATAGGCTTTCGGGAACTGTTACGACGTTCTTTCGGGTCCATGAACTACCTGATGTCTCGCAAAGCCGGTGTTGTGGACAGCAAGCCCCACTCACATCTGCTTCACGTCCCTGAATAAAGTGGCACAGGCCACCTGCTACTATGTTTCACTGTTGTCTGTAATATAGTCTACAGACATATGCCAGCCACCAATTTCATCATAACGCCCAGCCCCATGAAACAGCTTAGTCAGATATATCTGGTATTGCTACTGTTTGCAGCGCTTTCAGGGTGTACGACCATTGGCTACTACAGCCAGGCTGTGAGCGGGCACCTGTCGTTAATGATGGCGGGCGAACCAATTGACGAGGTGCTTGCCAGCCATGAACGTTCAGATGAATTGCAGAACAAGCTGAGGGTTTCACAATACGCCCGCTTATTTGCCAAGGCAAAACTCGCCTTGCCGGTTGGTGATGCATTTACCGATTATGTGGAACTGGGCCGGCCCTGGGTGGTGGTCAATCTGGTGGCGGTGCCCGCATTTTCGCTGGAACCCTACCGCTGGTGCTACCCGTTCCTTGGCTGTCAGGCCTACCGTGGTTACTTCAGCCTGGCGGATGCAAAGCGTGAGCAGTCGGCCTTCGAGGAGAAAGGCTACGACACCTTTATTGGTGGTGTTACCGCTTACTCTACCCTCGGATGGTCCGACGACCCACTGCATTCCGGCTTCACCCGTTTACCCGAAGACCGTATGGTGGCGCTGATGTTCCATGAGCTGGCACATCGTGTGGTTTATATTGATAGTGATACCGCCTTCAATGAAAGCTTTGCGACCGCTGTTGAGCTGGAAGGGCTGAAACTCTGGCTGGCTTGGAGAGGCAAGCCAGATGCTTTTCAGCGGGCTCTGGCACGCCTTCACCATCGTCATCAGACACTCACTCTGGTACGACAGGCAACCACCAAGCTGAAACCACTGTACCAGCAGGCCGGCACATTACCGCAGGAGCAGCTTCGCCATCAGAAAGCACTGATTCTGAGCGACCTGCTTCAGGCTTACAATAAATTATCCGCTGACTGGGATCAGCCTGGCCCTTTCGGAAAGAACCCAGCCACACTGAACAATGCCAATCTGGCACTGTTCCGGCAATATAACCAGTATGTTCCCGGGTTCCGCCAGTTGCTGCAGGATCAGGGTGGCGATTTTCCCAGGTTTTACCAGGCAGTAAAAAAACTCTCGGCCCTGCCTGATCCTGAGCGGGCACGCACGTTGACCAGGCTGTCAGAGCGGTTTAACGAAAACCTTTGAGTTGCGTTGGGTGTTATAAGACGCCAGCTTGGGGCCTGGCAATGCCTGAACGGACGACGGCTGAAAGCCCCGCTCACGGAACCAGTGCTCGGTTTGGGTGGTCAGCACAAACAGCTTGCCGATACCTTGCCCGCGGGCCAGCTTTTCGACCATCATCAGTATCTCATCGCCCCGGCCAGCCCGACGATACGTCGGGCTAACGGCAAAGCAGGACAGCTCTCCCGCATTCGCTTCGGGGTAATTATGCAGGGCGGCACAACCGACAATGGTGCCATCACGCTCTGCCACCACAAACCGGTCAATTTCCGTTTCCAGCATCTCGCGGGAGCGCCTGACCAGAATGCCCTGCTCTTCCAGTGGCTCTATCAGCCCCAGGATACCGCCTATGTCTTCTGCTTTTGCAGGCCGGACCTGTTCGTAATTATCACCACTGACCAGCGTGCCGGAACCATCCCGGGTAAACATTTCTTCCAGCAGGGCACCGTCTTCCTGATAACTGATGATATGGGCACGGCGCACCCCCTTAACACACGCGTCGCAGGCAGCTTTCAGCAACAGGGCGTCATGGCCTGTGACTACGCCATCGGCCAGTTGTTCGGCTGCCTGGCGTGCAGACAACTCCCGGATGAGTGCTCCGTCTTCATCCAGCAGCCCCTGATCATCAATAAACACAACCAGCTTTTCTGCCTGTAATGCAGCCGCGACCTGACTGCCGACGTCTTCATAGGACAAGTTAAAGGCATCGCCCGTTGGCGAGTAACCGACGGGCGGCAGTAATACGATGTGGCCCAGTTCCAGGAGTTTTTCAATACCGGCTCCATCAATACGGCGAACCCGGCCCGTGTACCCGAAATCGATGCCATCCAGAACGCCCACCGGGCGCGCAGCGACATAGTTGCCACTGCTGACCCGGATTCTGGCGTTATGCATGGGGGAGTTGATAAGCCCCATGGAAAGCTGGCTTTCCAGATACGTGCGCAAGCCGCCAATGGCTTCCATAACCATTGGCAGGTGGTCTTCGGGCGTAATACGCAGATCCCGGGAGAACGATGTTTCAACGCCGGCGTTGTCCAGGCGGGCCTGTATCTGGGGCCGGGCACCAAAAGCGACCACCAGCCGTACACCAAGGCTGCTAAGCAAAGCAATATCATGAATTATATTAATGAAGTTCTCATGGCGAATCGAGTCACCCGGCACCGTCAGTACCACGGTACGGCCACGGTGCGCGTTAATATACGGGGATGAGTGGCGAAACCCATGCAGCCAGTCGTTTGCTTTCAACCCTGTCTCCAGATTTAGTCAGGTCAGGCCATTACAGGCAGAATTGGCGAATCAGCCCTTTCAGAACCCGAACAGTGGGTTCTACATACGAGATGTCCAGAAACTCATCCGGCTGATGCGCCTGATCAATAGAGCCTGGCCCCATAACCAGTGTTTCCAGCCCCAGCTTCTGTAACCAGGGTGCTTCCGTGGCAAAGGCGACAGCATGAGCCGTGTGCCCGGTCAGCTTTTCACAGGCCCGCACCAGCCCGGCATCGGCCGCAGTCTCGAACGGCGGAACACCGTCAAATAATGGCTCGAACGCCATGCTTAACTGCCGTCGGTCCGCAACAGGCTGTATTTTCTGCACAATGGCCTGGCGCAGGGAGTCCATGTCCATACCCGGCAGCGGCCGCAAATCAAAATGCAACTCACAGCGTGCGCAGATCCGGTTCGGGTTATCGCCGCCGTGAATACAGCCGAGATTCAGCGTGGGCACCTGAACAGCAAAGGCCGGGTTCTGGTATTTTGCCTGCCAGTGATTGCGCAGGGCCAATAGTTCTGTCATGGCTTCGTGCATGCCTTCCAGGGCGTTTCGGCCCAGCTCCGGATCTGAGGAGTGGCCGGACAGCCCTTCAAACGCCAGCCGCTCCATCATGATGCCTTTGTGCATGCGCACTGGCTTCATACTGGTCGGCTCACCAATAACGGCATAACGGGCTTTGGGCTTGCCAGCCTCGGCCAGCGCCCGGGCGCCGTTCATGGAGCTCTCTTCATCGGCGGTTGCCAGAATAATCAACGGCTGCTTCAGATTCTGCCCGGCAAATTCCCGGGCTGCCTCAATAGCAAGCGCAAAGAACCCTTTCATATCGCAGGTTCCCAACCCATACCAGCGGCCATCCCGCTCGGTCAGGGTAAACGGGTCACTTTGCCAGCGGGCATCGTCATAGGGCACGGTATCTGTGTGGCCCGACAATACCAGGCCGCCCGGGCCACTGCCCAGCGTTGCAATCAGGTTAAATTTTCCGGGCATGTCCGGCACGCCCAGAATTTCTACCGAGAACCCCAGTGGTTCCAGCCAGCCGGCAAGGGCCCGCACAACAGGCTCATTACTCTGATCCCAGCGGGCAGAGGCGCTGCTGATGGACGGCAGAGATATCAGGCGGGCCAA
This sequence comes from uncultured Marinobacter sp., assembly GCA_964447555.1. Taxonomy (GTDB): domain Bacteria; phylum Pseudomonadota; class Gammaproteobacteria; order Pseudomonadales; family Oleiphilaceae; genus Marinobacter. Next base: position 7,725 of record CAYUTG010000040.1, on the reverse strand, counting down.
CATGTCTTTTACGCCGGGCACGGTTGCGGCGTTTACTGCAGGCTGCGGCATAAAGTCCTCTCAGGCTCTGATCAGGGCTATTCCGGTCGGCCACGCCGCCAGACTTCAAAGCTGGCAATGGCACGTATCAGCATAGGGTAAGCCACTTCACCACCGCCGACCACCCGGGCCACCTCAAGCTCCCGCTCGGTCACGCTGACCAGGCGCCCTTCCACGGTATTACCGTTAGACAGTGTCACCCGGACCTTATAATCAATCCAGTCGCCGGCGCTTTCAACGGTGCCGGGATACCACCCCTGATGCTCCGGATCTTCCGGAGGGGCCACAGGATCCGGTTCTTCGTTCCCCGGCGGCTGAACAACCGGAGCCAGTTTTTTCAGGTACACATCCGGAATCGACGCTTCGTTGTATTTAACGCCCCAGCCGGAACCTGTGTGTTCGGCGCCTGGTTCATCCACCGGAACACCGTAAACCGGCGCCTGAAGGTCCAGCGTCAAGGCCAGCTCACCGCCATCAACCAGCCACTGCCGGTAAAGGGCCAATAACTGTTCGCTGGCCTCCAGCCCCCGGGATGTCAGTCCCTCGCTAAATGCCTTTACTGCCATCGCAGCCCATGCCCGGGGCGATTTGCCACTCTCACGGGCGCAATAGGCCGTGATCCGGCGCATAAGCCCGCCATCCCGGATAACAAGATGCACGGGGCCGGAATCTGTGGCAAACAGCGCCTCCGGGTGAAGCGGGTTCAGGCGCACCCCTGGCCAGGTCAACTCAATACTGCCGGTACCTGCGGTGGTCAGTTCCGCATGCAACTGATCAGCACTCTGGCGAATCAGAAGTTCCCCGGTGAGCCCGGTTATCCCCATACGCATCAGGTCGCCGCTGCTGATCTGCTGGCGGGGGTCCGGGGCACAGGACAACACAAAGACCGCTGGCTCTCCTTCGCTGTTTTCGCCATCGGCCGTTACCCAGTTGCGGAACATGGTTGGCTCCAGCATCAGGCGTAGCCCGTCAATCTGCGCTGACCAGGATTCAGGCATGCGGGACGGATCTGCAAGGGCCGTCAGCAGGTGAACCGGAGACCCGGCATTTACCTCTAACCGGCTGAATTCCAGAGGCTGGGTTAACCGGAAGTCCTGCCAGCCGCCTCCGGACAAAACCAGGTGCCCGTCAATGCCGGACCCGATAGCCCCGCGCTTCAACACCCCCCAGGGTTCAAGTTCGGCTCTCGCTTCCGCAAGGCGCTGATCTGCCAGCCACCAGACAGCCGCTTTGTAGCCGGCAAAACCAATCAGCCCCAGTATTATCAGAGTTGTCAGCAGGCGCTTCATGGGTAACTCCTAAGACAGCGCCATTAGTTGCGGGAAATCAATGTACCGACACCTTCGTCGGTAAATATTTCCAGCAGGCAGGCGTTGGCAACACGGCCGTCGATAATATGGGCGGTTCGCACCCCGTTTTCTACCGCATTCAGGGCACAACGAATTTTTGGCAACATGCCACCGTGAATGGTGCCGTCGTCAATAAGGTCGTTAACCTGTTGCGCTGTCAGCCCGGTCAGCACTTTATCTTCTTTGCTTTTCAGGCCTGACACGTTGGTCAGCAGGATCAGCTTTTCAGCTTTCATCGCCTCGGCGACTTTCCCCGCTACCAGATCCGCGTTGATGTTGTAGGAATCACCATCAAGCCCCACACCGATGGGGGCAATAACCGGAATGACATTGCTCCGGGTGAGCATTTCAATGACGTTCACATTAACGCTCGCCACTTGACCAACGTGGCCAATATCAATAATTTCGGTGCGTTCCATATCCGGGGAACGCTCTGCCACCTCCAGCTTGCGGGCCCGGATAAGGTTTGCATCTTTGCCGGTAAGGCCAACCGCGGTGCCGCCTTCAGCGTTAATCAGGGAAACAATTTCCTTGTTAACCTGGCCGCCGAGAACCATTTCCACAACATCCATCGTTTCGGCGTCGGTAACCCGCATGCCGTTGACAAAGCGGGACTGGATATTCAGACGCTTCAGTAAATCGCCAATCTGAGGCCCGCCGCCGTGCACAACAATGGGGTTAATACCCACCAGCTTCATCAGCACAACATCTCTGGCAAAGCTGCTTTTCAGGTCTTCATTTTCCATGGCGTTGCCGCCATATTTAATAACCACGGTTTTTCCGGTAAACCGTTGAATGTACGGTAGCCCCTTGCTTAAAACCGAAGCGACCTGCACGGCTGTTTCACGATCCAGCGTCATACTCTTGCCTTAGTAATCCTGATTAAAACGTTACACCCGGCGAATACCGGCTCCGGGTTAATAAAGGAGCAGCCTGCGCTCAGAAGTTAACGGCCACATCGGGCGCAGCCAGTTTCAGCTGGTCCCGGAACAGGGTTTTAATCCGCTCCAGTGCCTCTTCAGTTTCTGCTTCAAACCGTAACACCAGAACCGGTGTGGTATTGGAGGCACGGCACAGGCCCCAGCCATCGGCGTAATCCACACGCACACCATCAATGGTGCTGATGTTGCCATCGCCAAACGCACCATTCTGACTGAGACGTTCAATTATTCCGAATTTTGTGTCTTCGGTAACCTCAACATTCAGTTCCGGCGTGCTGATATCTTCCGGGAAGTCTTCGAACACTTCACTGCTGTGGCGATCTTCAATACCCAGAATTTCCAGCAACCGGGCTGCGGAATAGAGACCATCATCAAAGCCATACCATCGCTCACTGAAGAACACATGGCCACTCATTTCGCCCGCCAGCAACGCACCGGTCTCTTTCATTTTGGCTTTCATCAGCGAATGCCCGGATTTCCACATGATGGGGCGACCACCTGCCTCAGAGATAACCCCCGCCAGCCGGCGGCTGCATTTCACGTCATAAAGGACATCTGCCCCCGGATTACGGGATACCACATCACGGGCGAACAGCATCAGCAGGCGATCTGGCCAGATGATTTTCCCGGTATTGGCGACCACCCCCAGGCGGTCCCCATCGCCATCAAACGCCAGGCCGAGATCGGCTCCGACTTCCTCTACTTTCGCAATCAGGTCTGCCAGATTGGCAGGTTTGCCCGGGTCTGGGTGATGGTTGGGGAAATCACCATCAACATCACAGTACAGCGGCACCACCTCACAACCCAGCTCTTCAATCAACATGGGGCCCAGTTCACCGGCAATGCCGTTACCGGCATCCACCACAACTTTCAAGGGCGCTGCGACAGCAATGTCACCCACAATGCGATCAAGGTACGCCCGGCGAACATCCTCTGTGCGCTGGCTGCCCTGGCCTGATACGAAGTCACCCGACTGGGTGCGCTGGTACAGCTTCTGTATAGCCTCGCCAGACAGGGTTTCGCCGGCGAGCATAATCTTCAGGCCATTATAATTCGCCGGATTATGACTGCCTGTGACCATGACTCCCGAGCCAGTCCCCAGTTCATGGGTCGCAAAGTAAAGTACCGGTGTAGGCATGGCGCCCACCTGAACCACGTCACAGCCGGTGGCCATAATGCCACGGGCAAGCGCATCGGCCAGACCCGGGCTTGAATGGCGCCCGTCGTAGCCTATGCACAGGGTATTAACGCCGCGATCCAGCGCTTCCGAACCAATGGCCAGGCCAATCAGTTGCACTATGTCCGGCGACAGGGTCTCCCCCACAATTCCGCGAATATCATAAGCCCGGAAAATATCGGCACTCAGCTCAGCCGACGGCCGGCTGTTCTCTTCAACGGCCGGCAGATCACTGCCACCCAGCGGGCCGTCGTCTCCGCCAAAGCCCAGAACGTCTTCATCGCCGTCCAGCATGTCGATATCGGGCATGTCTTTATCCTGAAACAGCGGCTCATCCGCCGCAGATGCCGACGTTCTGGCCGCTGGCTCCGGGGATTTTGGCCTGGCGGTCTCAACCGCTTTGGCAATGCGCTTGTCAACAACCTGCGATAACCGGTACAGCACTTCTCCGGCAGAGGCGATCATATCCCACTGCAGCGCTGGCAGCTTGAGGCGCTCGCCACTGAACATCTTGTGCGCCCACTGGATCATGGCGGTCACGTCGTCTCGCAGCCCCCGCTGCGCTTTGCCCAGCAGCAGCCAGACCAGAATGGCGGCAACCAGCACCGGTATACCAATCACCAGGGCAACCATAACGATGTTGATCGGTGCTACAGGTGCCCTGCCCGGCGTATAAGCAACTGACCAGTCCGGATTAGAGAGGCTGCGAACTTCTGCGGCATCGGAAATACTGCCACGGCCGGCAACGGTTCGGGAGGTACCGGAAACAGTCTGTATAAGGGCTAGCTGGCCACCAAGCTGGTCATTAACCACTTGCAGCAGCGGGTTCAGTTCGGCCGCATCAAAAACCACCAGCAGGCTGCCCACAACCGCATTACTGACCGGATTGCGGACTGGAGTTGCCAGCTGAATAAACCACTTGCCGTCTTTGGGGAAAGCGTCCGGATGCAGTTTCTGGCCGGTCTCTGCTTTCCTGGCCAACTCCAGGCCCGCAAACCCCAGCAGTGCACCTCCCTGGGTTGTTCGAGGGATTTCCCGATAGGGGAACAGATGCACGCCTTCGATTCCGGGCAATGAATCGGCCAGAGCACTTCTGGCCTCAGGTATACCGTTGCGCTCTGAAACAGCGGCAATAATATCCGGCCGTATAGCCAGGCTGTTTACGCTTTTTTGCATAAACTCAAGATAATGATTCAGGCGCAGAGCGGCGGCGTCTGCCTCTATATTTTTCTGTACGGCGAACTGCCTGTCTACCGACGGCTGAATGACCAGATACTGCATCAGCGCTGCCGCCACAATACCTGCCAGAATAACCACCAGAGCCTGATTGACGGCCACGGAACCAAGGCGTTTCAGTCTTGGTCCGGATGCCGCTTTCTTATCGGTTTTGTTCGTCTTTTTGACGGATTTTTCTTCAGTGGGCGTGTCGGCGTTTTTCTTCTTACCCAGTTTCATAGTCCATCCCGCAATTGTATTTTGTCGTCCCGGACAGCGCATTTATCGACAAAGTATAGACGCCTGCTCGTCATTCTGCGTGGCCCGGACAGTCTATTTCGTGCCCGTTGAACCAAAACCGCCCTCAGCCCGGGCGCTTGCTCCAAACTCGGAAACCAGCTCAAAATCTGCCTGCACCACCGGCACCAGAACCAGCTGCGCGATACGTTCACCAACGTCGACCGTAAAGGCGGTATTGCCCCGGTTCCAGCAGGAAATCATCAGCTCACCCTGATAGTCCGAATCAATCAGTCCCACCAGATTGCCAAGCACAATGCCATGCTTATGACCCAGCCCGCTTCTTGGCAGAATCATGGCCGCGAGCGATGGGTCCTCAATATGGATGGACAACCCGGTTTTGATCAGCTGTGTCTCACCCGGATTCAGGGTGAGCGGAGTATCCAGGCAGGCGCGCAGATCCAATCCGGCCGAGCCGTCGGTGGCATACTCAGGAAAAGCAATCTGCTGGCCGATACGGTCATCCAGTATTCGTACCTGTAATTTTTTTCTGGTCATCGGTCATCCCCGGGTCAAAAATTCAAAAGCTTAAAGGCCAAAAGGTCACAGGCGTCAGAGCGGAAGGTGCTCACCAAACAACTCCACCAGACGCAGAGCTATCTGTTGCTTGCTGTCCGGGCCAATCGATTCTTGGCCACCTGGCCAGAATACGGTAACGGCATTGTTTTCACTGTTAAAACCCAGCCCCGGCGCCGACACATCGTTCGCGACAATCATTCTGAGTTTTTTGCGTTGCATTTTCTCAGTGGCGTACCTGGCCAGATCGCTGGTTTCAGCTGCAAAACCAACGGTAAACGGAGCGTCAGCACGAGCCGCGATGGCGGCCAGAGTATCGGGGTTTTTTACCAGCGGAAGGCTCATATTATCTTCCGACTTCTTGATTTTCTGATCTGCGCAGGTCTGTGGACGATAATCAGCCACGGCCGCGCTGGCCACAAACAGATCACAGCCTTCATCTACCGCCGCTGATGACTCCCGCAGCATGTCGTCCGCACTCAGCACATGGCGCACCCGGACACCGGCAGGAGCCGGTATCGTCACCGGGCCGCTGACCAGCGTTACCTCTGCACCGGCATGGTGAGCCGCGGCCGCCAGTGCGTAGCCCATTCTCCCCGAACTGTGGTTACTGATATACCGCACCGGGTCTATAGGTTCACGGGTAGGGCCTGCGGTAATAACCACGCGTTTGCCAGCCAACGCGCCTTCTGAGCGTCTGCCCGCGATCCGTTCAGCCAGATCCGCTGGCTCCGGCATCCGACCGGGCCCGGTATCGCCGCAGGCCTGCTCGCCCTGGGCCGGCTCCCACACGGTTATCTGCGGATCAGCAGCCAGCAGGCTGATATTCCTCTGGGTACGGGCATTGCGCCACATGGCCTGATTCATGGCCGGCGCAATGGCAATGGGCGCCTCGGTGGCCGAACACACGGTGGTGAGCAAATCATTGGCCATACCCTGCGCCAGACGGGCAATGAAATCAGCAGAGGCCGGAGCAATCACCAGTTGATCTGCCCATTTGGCAAGTTCGATATGCCCCATGCCGGCTTCTGCCTCCGGATCCAGTAGCGAGGTGCGTACAGGTTCGCCGCTCAACGCCTGGAAGGTCATTTGCGTTACGAAGGCCTCAGCGCCCACCGTCATTACCACGCGCACAGAGTGACCGGCTTTTTTCAGCAGGCGGACCAGTTCTGCACTTTTGTAAGCGGCGATGCCACCGGTAACGCCCAGCAAAATTCGTTTAGCGGACATACTGGCTCCGTAATTCCATAAAAAGAAAGGCTTATAAGATAGCATGCTCTGGCTGGGCAGGCAGCCCACACAACCACCCGGACGTTTACCAATTGTTACTGTTTGGAGTAACCTTTGTAACTCTGGCCTGCAACTCCGAGGCAAATACCTGACGCAGGATGCGTCACGATCAACACGCTTAACCCGCAAGGAAGCTATTTATGACCACTGCGCCTGCCCCCGTCTGGCCCGTAGATGAACGCCCGCGTGAGCGCCTGCTCAAGCATGGCGCACAAACCCTTTCAGACGCCGAACTGCTGGCCATATTCCTGAGAACAGGCACTGCCGGCGTACCGGTTATGGCCCTGTCACGCCAGATTATTACAGAGTTTGGCAGCCTGCGCGGGCTGATGACAGCCTCTCTGCGTCAGTTCTGTGAGGTAAAGGGCCTGGGTACCGCCAAGTACGCTCAGATTCAGGCTGCCATGGAGATGGCCCAGCGCGTTATGGATGAGCCACTCCGGCAGGGCGACCCGCTTCGCTCCCCCGAAGACACTCGCCGCTTTCTGACCAGCCGGTTGGGCACCTACCCCCACGAAGTTTTTGCCGGCCTGTTTCTGGATAACCGTCACCGTGTTATCCGGTATCGTGAATTGTTTCGTGGCACAATTGATGGCGCAGCGGTTTACCCCAGGGAGGTGGTGCGTCATGCCCTGGAGGACAATGCAGCGGCGGTCATTTTCGCGCATAATCACCCTTCAGGGGTTGCCGAACCCAGCCAGGCTGATATATCCCTGACCCGCAGGCTGAAAGACGCTCTTGGGTTACTGGATATCAGGGTTCTTGACCATATGGTTGTGGGCCATGGTGAGGTAATATCATTGGCTGAACGGGGTTTGATGTAACCGGCACCGGAAATTTCCCGGAAAACTGGCCAGAATCCAAACAATTTTTTGCGTTAAGGGGCAGGTTCTGGTATAAA
>CAYUTG010000039.1:12608-16536 GCA_964447555.1 uncultured Marinobacter sp. | reverse complement strand
GGCAGCGACGCCTTAACCTGAAGATCCACCGGCCAGTCACGACGGGTAGTTACTCGCCCGGAGGCCGTTACGGTGTATTCACCCAGTTTGTAGAAAGCCCGTTTCAGGTGCCAGTCGGCACCCGACCCTTCCGCTGCAAGCTCCAGTTGGTCCCACACCCGGCTGCCGTTATACAGAAACGGGCCAAGGTGTACATCTCCGATGCGCAGGCTCAGGGGCAGGCGTACATCAGGCAGCGTTATGCCCTGCCCGCCACTGTCGCTTTCCTGCGATGGCTGCACCCGGACACTCAGGCGCTCAGCATGCAGGGTATCGAGGCACAGCTGTTTAATGAAGATACAGGAAGGGGACCAGTCGATAACCGGAGCCTGAACATCAACGTTCACTCCGTAACCGTGCCAGGCCAGCGCCTGAGCCTGCCATTCGCCCAGCAGAGAGCCCTGCCCCCGGGTGACCTCAAGGCCAGGTATCTGATCAAAAACCCAGGCAGTACCTGTTTCAGAGCGCAGTGCAAGTAACAGAACGGCCACTCCGATCACCGGCACCAGGATAACAACAGCCAATACCACCAGCAGCCAGAACCAGACCGACCGGCGTTTTAGTGGTTCCTCCTGCCTGTTGTTGTCATCAGCGTGCTCTGTCACAACTCGGGCCCCATAGAGAAGTGAATACGCCAGCCACCCCCGAACTCCGGGTTCAGGCCTTTCGCAACGTCGAACCGCAACGGCCCTACCGGGCTGATCCAGCGGAGGCCAACCCCAACCCCTGTTGCCAGCGGGTCGAACAAATCATTGATCGCATTGCCATAATCCACGAACAGGGCCGCCCGCCACCGGTCAGCAAACTGGTACTGATATTCACCACTGCCAACCAGCAGGTAGCGCCCCCCTACCGGCACACCGTTATCGTTCTCCGGCGACAGGGTTTCATACCCATAGCCGCGAACGCTCTGATCGCCACCGGCAAAAAACCGCAACGAAGGAGGTACATCCTCAAACCGGTTTGTGGCCACACCGCCAAACTGAACCCGCCCCAGAAAACGGTGATTATCAAACAGGGTAAACAGGCCCTTAGCCAGGGCGTTCACATGCAGAATGTCCACAGTGGACAACACCGCCCGGTGCGTACCGGTTACATCAATCTGTAAACGATAGCCTCTGGACGGGTCCAGTGCCGAGTCCTTATGCAGTTTTGAGTAGCTAATGCCCGGCAATAACAAACTACTGGTGCCGGTTTCATCATCGCCAATATTATAGCGCTCACCTTCCCAGCGAAGAGAGAGTACCTGTAGCCACTCATTGTCCAGCTGATGCTGCCACTGTTGTCCCAGCGTAAGCCGCTCAGACTCTACATTTTCAATATCTTCACGCTGATACCCGGTAGTTAACCGGATCAGATCGGTCATCGGAGGGTCCAGCGGCAGTTCGTACCATGCTGTCACGCTCTGCCTGGGTGCAGAAAATTCTGTTTCAGCCCCCCGGGTATGGCCCATCGGATTGATCCAGTGCTCACGCCAGGTACCCCGGAATCTGGGCCCCACATCGGTAGAGAAACCCACACCCACGGCGACGGAACGCTTGTCCCTGCGAGTAAGGCTGATACGTACAGGAATAACCCGATGCATCGCGCTGGCAGGCCTGGCATCAATGTCAACGCCGGAAAAGTAGCCGCTGCTGAGCAGGTCTTTGTTCAGCCGGGCAATTTTATCCGCGTGGTAGGGCGTGTCCGGCTCAAAGGTGACAAACTCATGAAGCAGTTTGCTTTCGAAGTAAGGTTCCCCCTCAAACGACACCTCACCCAACCGGTACCGCTCACCGCTCTGATACACCAGTGTGATCTTCGCCGTGTGGGCATCCGGATCCACCTCCAGCTTTCGGGTGAGGAATTTGCCATCAAAGTAGCCCCGACGGCGGGCCCGGGTCTGGAGAGTATTGCGCAACGCGGAATACTCTCCATGGTTAAGGATATCGCCTTCTGCCGGGTGCACAGGGAGGTTATCAGTAAATGCCGGGTCCGATGCCGCTGCACCACGAATATCGACGGTACGGGACACTATCCGGACTGGCTCCCCTGGTTTGATGGTCAGCGTCAGCCGGGCAGCACTGTCTTCGTCGCCTTCAGTAACCTGCCAGTCGATTATCGGGCTGTAATAGCCCAGCGCCCGCAGAGCCTCTTCGGCCTGACTAACTGCCGTAGAAGCATAGCGGCGCAGGTTATCGGCACTGCGGCCTTCCACATCGCCGATGAAAGCCTCAGCGTTTTTCTGCAGATTTTCAAAATCGCCATCAACCTGAACGTCAACCTGCTGCGCCAGGCTCACCAGCGGTGCCCATAAGAAACATGCGATAAGCAGCCGCTTTCGGACCGACGTCATAATCTGGTTAGTTGATAGCATCCGGCTATTTCAGAGTTGAGGTGATGATAAATCCTGTGTCTCAAGCGTGAGAGTTTAACGGCAGAGGGTCAAGTTAATCCACGGTTGACCACTGCGCCCTGATATTTTTTACCGTTTGCCAATGCCGGAGCAGCACCAGCATCTCATGATCAGCCTCAGGTACTGATCAGATAGTGGACGAACTTCCAATACACAATCAGGAGAAGCCAATGTCCAGAGATCCGATAGGGCTGGCCCTGTCTGTTATGACACGGTTTGCTGCAAACCCTTTGCTTGATCGCCTGGGCCTCAGGTCCCCGGCTGAAAAAACGGCCTACCACGGCACACGCACAGGGTTCCGGACCCTGGCACTTGCGGGCCGGGAATTTAACCGGGTTGCAAACTGGCTGCCCAGAAAGCAGCTAGGCGAAAAAGCCGCACCGGAGTTATTCGACCTCTCCCTGGATTCTGATCAGCAGATGATTGTTGACAGCCTGCACCGGCTGGCCAGAGATACACTTCGCCCTGCTGCAGACATCGCAGATGAAGCGGGGGCTACCCCGGCCGATGTCTATGAAACGGCAACCTCGCTGGGGCTTGCTCTGTACGCGGTGCCGTCTGAATTTGGTGGCGTTGCCGAAACACTCTCACCAGTCACCAGCGTATTAATTGCAGAGCAGCTGGCCTGGGGTGATATGGCGCTGGCCACTGCCCTGCTGGCCCCCTTCAGTGCGGCTCAGGCAATCAGCCTGTGGGGTACGGGCGAGCAGCAATCACGTTACCTTCCCGCGTTCTGTGAAGAGCACCCCCCGATTGCAACCCTTGCGATTGATGAGCCGGCCATTCTGTACGACCCGATGCAGCCATCGGTACAGGCCACTGTGACGAACAGCGGCTACCGGCTTAACGGCGTTAAAAGCGGCGTTGTACTCGGCGCTGAAAGTGATTTACTGCTGGTATCTGCGTCTTTGCAGGGCAGGCCACGGATATTTTTAATTGAGGCCGGCCAGGCGGGCATGACCATGGCGGCCGAACCCGCGATGGGCCTTCGCGCTGCCCAGCTTGCCAGGCTGACACTCAGCAATGTTGACCTGCCGCAGGATGCATTACTGGGTAACGAGGACTTCAACTTTGAACACTTTCTCGACCGGGGAGCCCTGCTTCGGTGCGGGCTGGCAACAGGCACGGCCCAGGCCGCGCTGGATTATGTCATTCCGTACTGCAACAGCCGCGAAGCGTTTGGTGAACCCATCAGCCACCGCCAATCCGTTGCGTTCATGATCAGCAATCTGGCCATTGAAACCGACAGCATGCGCCTGCTGACCTGGCGAGCTGCCAGCCGGGCCGAAACCGGCCAGAGCTACCACCGGGAAACCTGCCTGGCAAAACTCCTGTGCAACGAAAAAGCCATGGAGATCGGCACCAACGCCGTTCAGCTACTGGGCGGGCATGGGTTTGTTAAGGAACACCCGGTTGAGCGGTGGTACAGAGACCTGCGATCCGTCGCAACACAATACGGCGGCCTGCACGCCTGAACATCGGTTAACTCATACC
>CAYUTG010000039.1:0-12598 GCA_964447555.1 uncultured Marinobacter sp. | reverse complement strand
ACCCTGTTATGTACCTCGAAATACCCAAAAAATTTAACCCGATTGTCCACCAGGCCCGCCAGGTAGCCCGCGAGGTCTTCCGCCCAATATCCCGCAAATACGATCGGGCTGAACACGCCTACCCGCACGAGCTCGACATGTTTGCTTCCATCATGGACGGCATGAATGATGGCGCAGCCGATGGGGGGGCAGGAGCGGGCCGGCTGGCCGGCTCGAAGGCCAGGCCAGAAGAGGCCGGTAACCGGAACGGCTCCAACATGAAAACACTTCTGGGCCTGATCGAGCTTTGCCGGGGTGATGTCGGCCTTGCGCTTTCTATTCCGCGCCAGGGTCTGGGCAATTCCGCTATTGCCGCCGTTGCCAGCGAACAGCAGCTGGCACAATTTGGCAACTCCTGGGCCGCCATGGCGATAACCGAACCCGGAGCCGGCTCAGATTCAGCCGCCATCCGCACCACCGCCACCAGAGATGGCGACCATTACGTTATTAATGGCGAAAAAATATACGTAACCGCAGGGGAGCGGGCCAATGCCGTTGTGGTTTGGGCGACGCTTGATAAATCACGTGGGCGCGCGGCCATAAAATCGTTTGTGGTAGAAAAAGGCACGGCTGGAATGACGGTGGAACGGCTGGAGAAAAAGCTGGGAATCCGCGCCTCAGACACAGCGGCTATCCGGTTTGAAAACTGCCGCATTCCCAAAGAAAACCTGCTGGGCGATCCTGATATCAGTGTTGATAAAGGCTTTGCCGGTGCCATGCAGACCTTCGACAACACGCGCCCACTGGTTGCCGGCATGGCCATCGGTGTTGCACAAGCTGCACTGGCACGCACCCAGGCGCTGGTTGCCCAGGCAGGCACCGAGCCCGGCTATCACCTTCAGACCTGGAACCAGCCCGCCGCTATTCGCGAACTGCACCTTCTGGAAGCTGAACTGGAAGCAGCCCGCCTGCTCACCCTTCGTGCTGCCTGGATGGCAGACAACGGCCAGCCCAACTCGAAAGAAGCTTCGATGGCAAAAGCCAAAGCCGGGCGGGTGGGCAACGCAATCACACTGCGCTGCGTAGAGCTATGTGGCAGCCTTGGATACGGCGAAACAGAATTACTGGAAAAATGGGCCAGAGACTCCAAAATTCTCGATATATTTGAAGGCACTCAACAGATTCAATTGCTGATCATTGCCCGCAGGCTATTGGGCAAGTCGTCCGCGGAGCTAAAATAAGCTAACCTGTCAGTCACTTATCACATTCTGACAAGGCATAGCCGGGCACCCTTAATGCTCAAAATAGACCGAGAGAACCTGAGATCCAGCCATCAGCTTATCTGGCTTATTATTGATTTCCTGATGCTGGGCCTGCTTATTCTGAACCTGGCCTTTATTATCTGGGATTCCACCTACCGGTTTGTGGCCGTTCAGCGACTGCTTGAGGAATACCTTCCAACCGTACAGTCGCTGTACCACCCGATTCACGAACACTTTATTTTCTACGACATGATCTTCGTGAGCATTTTCCTGAGCGAATTCGTTTTACGCTGGGGATACGCCGTAAAAGCCAACGTTTATGACCGCTGGTACTTCTACCCGTTCATCCACTGGTACGATCTGATTGGCTGTATTCCGATCGGCAGCCTGCGGTTCCTGCGTATTTTGCGGGTTATCTCCATTATTTACCGCTTGCACCAATACAAAATCATCGACGTTACCGGCTTTAAAATATACCGGTTCTTCAACTTCTACTACGAAGCCTTTATGGAGGAGTTGTCTGACCGTATTGTGATCAAAGTACTCAGCGGTGTGCAGCAGGAGGTAACCCGGGGCTCCCCGCTGTTCGACAGAATTCAGGAAGACATCCTCTACCCCCGGCGGGAAATGCTTTCTGGCTGGATTTCAGACCGCATTGCGACCGCCGCACAGGAAGGTTACGTGCCCAACCGGGGGGCATTACGCAGCTACCTGGAAGACCGTGTTGATAATGCCCTCAAACAGAATCTTGAACTGTCACGTCTGAAATACCTGCCTGTTGTTGGCTCCACCATTCAGGAAACACTGGAGGAGGCAGTGGGCGACATAGTGGCCAACGTGATTCACCAGATTCTGGATGATCTGGCCACGTCGTCCAACCACGCCTTTGTGGATGACATTGTGAACGTATTCCTGCCAGAGCCAGGTGATACAAGAACAGACCGGGCCCGTAATGATGCATTAATCAGCCTGATTATCGACATAATAGATGCCATAAAAGCTCAGGTTCGCGTGAAATACTGGCGGGAAAACCTGCCCTGACACACAACCCACCCATTACCTGACCCAGAACAAGAAAGAGCAAACACCATGACCATGGATGCACTGCACTACCTGCCTGCCCACCAGTTACTGGCAGACCTCAAAGCCGGAAAGGTGACCAGCGAAACCGTTACCCGTGCCTTTCTGGAACGTATTCGCAAGCACAACACAAACGTTAACGCGGTGGTTACGCTGGATGAGAACAACGCACTTGAGCAGGCCATGGCGGCGGACAGAAAACTGGCTGCCGGCGAACCCGCAGGCGCACTGCACGGGCTGCCCTTAACCCTGAAAGACACCTGGGAAGTGGCGGGCATGACCACGACCGCCGGGGCCAGCCAACTGCGTAATCATGTGCCCAAAGTCCACGCGGATGTCGTGCAGCGCCTTACCGATGCCGGTGCCATTATTCTGGGTAAAACTAACGTGCCCGTGTACGCCACCGATCTTCAAAGCTACAACCGCCTGTTTGGCACCACCAACAACCCTCACAATCGCGAACACACGCCCGGAGGTTCATCCGGCGGTGCGGCGGCGGCACTGGCCAGTGGCATGACACCTCTTGAGGTGGGCAGCGATCTGGCTGGCTCTGTTCGCATTCCAGCGCATTTCTGTGGCGTATTCGGCCACAAGCCGACCCGCTCCATAATCTCCTTCCGGGGCCATATTCCAGGACCTCCCGGCACCCAGTCCCGGCCTGATCTCGTGGAAGGTGGCGTTATGGCCCGCTGCGCGAAAGACCTGGAACTGCTACTGAACGTTATCGCTGGGCCACGCGGCACAGATGCCCGTAGCTGGGCACTGTCGATGGCCCCGTCAGATCTGCAGGCGCTTGATCAAGCCCGCGTTGGCCTGTGGCTGGAAGACCCTCACTGCCCGATCAGCTCCGAACTGGCCGACGGTTATCGTGATTTCGCCTCCCAACTGGCTAATAAAGGCGCACAGGTTGTCAGGGCCAGCCACCCTGCCCTGGCTTTGGAGCGGATTCTTCCGGTTTATTTCAACTTACTGGGCAGCCTGCTGAGCACCTCGCTTAAACCTGCTCAACGCCGCCAGATGAAGTGGATTAGCCGGCTGGACAAGTGGCTGAAATTTTTTGGCCCGGTGACACCGTATATTGCCGAGTATGGCCGGGGAGCAAATCAGGCCGTGTACCAGTGGGCGGTCTGGAATGAAATGCGAGAAGCCATGCGTGCAGAGATCGAAACCCTGTTCGAAAATCATGACGTTCTGCTAACTCCCATTACCCCCACAACGGCCATCAGGCACGACCACAGCCAGCCGGTATTCAAGCGCAGGATAATGGTCAACGACCAGCCCAAAGCCTATATGGACCAGTTCTGCTGGATAGCGTTCGCCACTCTGCTTGGCCTGCCAGCCACATCGGTTCCGATAGGCAGAGACAGTAACGCGCTACCCTACAGCATTCAGGTTATCGGGGCTCCGGGCAAAGACCTGACCACCATCCGGTTTGCCGAACTGCTTGAGACCGCAGGCCTTGCCGGATTTCAGGTGCCACAGGGGCTTTAGTGAACATCGGGTAATAACGTGCCCCACAGGTTGACCAGCCTCACTTTCTGCTGCACCCTAATCTGGTTTCATTTTGCAACCGGAGAGGACTCGTGAGCAGCTACACAAATCATGCAGTTGTGCTAAAGCAGCGCCCGCAAGGGGAAATTCAGGAAGGTGATCTGGTGATGGAAGAGCGCCCGGTTCGCCAGCCTGGCGACGGCGAGGTGCTGGCTCAGGTGCTTTGGCTATCGCTGGACCCTTACATGCGCCCACGAATGAATGATGCCAAAGGCTATATGGACCCGATCGGTATTGATGAGCCGATTGTGGGCGAGAGCGTCGCTCGTATTGTGGAATCCCGCTCAGACCAGCTTAAGGTAGGCGACCTGGTCACCTGTTACTCAGGCTGGCAGGAATACGTGACCTTCCCCGTCGATGCGCCGATGGTTTATAAAATTCATCCCAAAGACAATGTACCGCTGCAGGCCTATCTTGGTGTTGCCGGTATGCCCGGCCGCACAGGCTATTGCGGCCTGACCTATGTGGGTAAGCCCAAAGCCGGAGAAACCGTTGTGGTTGCTGCAGCCTCTGGCCCGGTAGGCACAGTGGTTGGCCAGACCGCCAAATCAGCAGGCTGCAGAATCGTCGGCATTGCCGGTGGCCCGGAGAAATGCAACTTTGTGGTTAATGAGCTGGGGTTTGATGCCTGCATCGATTACAAAGCAGGTAACCTTGAAGCAGACCTGAAAGCCGCCTGCCCGGATGGCATTGATGTCTATTTCGAAAACGTAGGGGGCGCCGTTACCCGGGCCGTAGCGCCATTACTGAATCCGGGTGCCAGAGTGCCCATTTGCGGCTATGTATCCGCCTATAACGCCACGGATATGGCCAGCGTAGAAACCCCGTTTCACATTCTGAAAGCCCTGGATCCGGTGCCCGAGCATCGTTTCTTTCTGGTGACAGAGTGGCAGGATAAGCATCAGGAAATTACCGATATACTGGCCTCACGGGTCGCCACCGGTGAACTCAAATACCGGGAAACCATTGCTGAGGGACTTGAGAACGCCGCTGATGCTTTCAAAGGCATGCTCAACGGCAAAAACTTCGGCAAACAACTGGTTCACATTGCCGACTGACCGTTCTGAAACCGGTCAGCCATAGCAACCTGCCGGAGAGGTTACTCTGCAACCTGAAGCAGAACCTTTCCGGTGTTTTTATTTTCAGCGACGTAGCTCATGGCCTCGTCTGCTTTTTCAATCGGCCAGGAACAGTCAATCATCGGCTCTATCTGCCCGGCGCTCAGCAAGGGCCAGACATTCCTGTGTAGCTCCCGCATCACACGACCTTTTTCGGCAACGGTTCGGGAGCGCAGAGTAGAGCCGATCAGGCGATGACGCTTAACCAGCATCACCCCCAGATCAACCTTCGCATAGCGCCCGCCCATAATACCGATTAATGCAATTCTGCCTTCGGCATTGAGCACCTTCTGATCATCGGCAATATAGTCGCCACCGACCGGGTCCAGCACCATATCGACCCCACCACTCCAGCTCTTGACCGCATCCACAAATGACCCGTTATGGCGGTTCCAGGTACCACTGGCCCCCAGCCTCCGGCAGATTTCCAGTTTTTCCTCGCTGCCTGCGGTAGCAAATACCGGGTTTCCAAACGCCGTGGCAAGCTGAATAACAGCAGTACCCAGGCCGCTGGCGGCAGCATGCAGCAATACCTTTTCACCCGGTTTCAGTTCGGCTTCCTGATACAAGTTCAGCCAGGCCGTCGCAAAGACTTCCGGAAGCGCTGCCGCTTTTTCAAGGGAATACCCTTTGGGCACCGGCAATACCTGAACAGCCGGAACAACCACTTTTGTGGCATACCCACCACCGGTCAGCAGTGCGCAGACTTCATCTCCGGGTTGGAATTCGGTGACAGATTCCCCAACGGCCGCAATACGACCGCTGGCTTCCAGCCCCAGAATCTCCGAGGCACCCGGCGGTGGCGGGTAGATTCCGGCCCGCTGCATGAGGTCGGCCCGGTTAACGGCCGTCCAGACGATATCAATCTCTACATGGTCAGCTGGCAGTTCTCTATATCTCTCACAAGGTTCCCACTGCAGGGTGTCGCCCACCACCTTGATTGCCTTCATCATGCCTGACATCTCAACATTAGGAATTTCAGATCAGGATACCCCATGTGTTTCCCGGGGTGTATTAGGGTGTTATGAGAATGTTCTCATGGTCAGGTAATAGTTCAAGACCTTATTTTGGCTTTCTGCCGCATTCATGCACTATGGAGTGAGAAAATGCCGTTTACCAGGCGCCTATTTATACCAGACAGGAGCCATTTCGTTTTATGAGCAGCCATCGCTTTCAGGTGGAACACCGCTATCTGGAGCTTCCGGATAGTTTTTATACCCGCGTTCAACCCAATCCGCTGCACGCCCCCAGAATAAGGTGCTTCAACCATGAACTGGCTGCAGCCATGGGGTTTCACACCCGCTCAGAAAACGACTGGGCCGGTGTTGGTGCCGGGGCGGAATTGCTTGAAGGCATGGACCCCATCGCCATGAAATACACCGGCCACCAGTTTGGCGTTTACAACCCGGAACTTGGCGACGGCCGCGGGCTACTGCTATGGGAAACCATTGGCCCGGATGGTACCCGCTGGGACTGGCACCTGAAGGGGTCCGGCACAACCCCCTATTCCCGCTTCGGAGACGGCCGGGCCGTTTTGCGCTCAACCATTCGCGAATATTTATGCAGCGAAGCCATGCATGGCCTTGGTATTCCCACCACCCGGGCTTTGTTTATGACCAGCGCAAAAGACCCGGTGCGCCGTGAATCCATTGAAACCGCCGCCACGCTGATGCGCGTCGCAAAAAGCCACATCCGCTTCGGCCACTTTGAATTCGCAGCACACCATCAGGGGCCGGAAACAACTAAACAGTTGCTGGAACATGTGATTACCCTGCACTTCCCTCACCTTCTGGAGTTGCCGGAAAGCGAACGTTACCAGCAATGGCTTGAAGAGGTTGTCGCACGCACAGCACGGCTGATCGCAGACTGGCAAACAGTAGGGTTTTGTCACGGCGTTATGAACAGCGACAACATGTCGATTATCGGTGACACGCTGGATTACGGCCCCTTCGCCTTTCTGGACGATTTTGACGCCGGCTATATCTGCAACCATACCGACCAGGAAGGCCGGTACGCCTACAACCGCCAACCCCAGGTTGGCTTCACGAATTGCAATTACCTCGCCAGCGCACTGTTGCCGGTCATGGGTGAAGATTCCGTACGGGAGGCCTTGCGCTGTTATGAAACCGAGTACAACGTGCGGTTTCTGGACAATATGCGGAAAAAACTGGGGCTGGAATGCGAAGAGAAAGCCGATTTTGACCTGATTATGGACACATTCAGCCTGCTGCAACGGCACCAGACAGACTATACCCGGTTCTTCCGGGCGCTTTCCAACCTGCACAGCCAGGGCCAGGCCGCGGTGCGGGATTTGTTTGTGGACCAGGAAGCTGCCGATACCTGGCTGGCACACTATGAGCAGCGCCTGCAAAGAGAAACCCGTACTCCCGATGAGCGGGAGGCAGCCATGCGCGGCGTAAACCCGAAGTACGTGCTAAGGAACTACCTTGCCCAACAGGTGATACAGGAAGCCTGGAACGGTGATTACGAACCTATGAAAGCACTGCTCAAAGTGCTGGCGCGGCCCTTTGATGAACAGCCGGAGAATGAGGGATATGCGGCTCTGCCGCCGGATTGGGGGAAGCATCTGAATATCAGCTGCTCTAGCTGAGGGGCCTGTAAATGAAAGCGGGGTCAGAGCTGAAGGTCTGACCCCGTTTTCGACTAAACGGCCTTCGCTGCAATAATCTTCCCGTGCCACTCGGCGGGGCCGGTCTGGTGTACCGAGGTACCGCGGGAGTCCACGGCTACAGTAACCGGCATATCCTCTACCTCAAACTCATAAATGGCTTCCATTCCCAGTTCCGGAAAGGCAACCACTTCTGCGTTTTTAATGGCTTTGGAAACCAGGTAAGCGGAGCCACCTACAGCCATCAGATACACCGCACCAAACTCGCGAATGGCATCTATGGCCACCTGGCCGCGCTCAGCTTTACCAATCATGCCGGTAAGGCCGGTTTTATCCAGCATGGTGTGAGTAAATTTGTCCATCCGCGTTGCTGTGGTCGGGCCCGCGGGGCCAACCACTTCTTCACGCACCGGATCAACCGGGCCAACGTAATAAATAAAGCGGCCTTTCAGGTCAACCGGTAGTTCCTCTCCCCGCTCAATCATATCGACCATCTTTTTATGGGCTGCATCGCGGCCCGTCAGCATCTTGCCAGACAACAGCACCGTCTCGCCCGGCTGCCAGTCTTTAACGTCTTCCGGTGTGACCGTGTCCAGATCTACCCGGCGGGTGCTTTCGCCCACTTCCCAGGTAATCTCCGGCCAGTCTTCCAGGTTTGGCGGGGTCTGGAGTGAGGGACCAGAGCCATCCAGCACAAACTGGGCATGGCGGGTAGCCGCGCAGTTCGGAATGATGGCTACCGGTTTGTTGGCTGCGTGGGTCGGGTAATCCTGTACCTTTACATCCAGAACCGTGGTCAAACCACCCAGACCCTGAGCGCCAATACCCAAATCATTCACCTTTTCAAAAAGCTCCAGGCGAAGCTCTTCAGCGCGGTTCGACGCGCCACGCTCTTTCAGCTCATGAATGTCGATGGGTTCCATCAGTGCTTCTTTGGCCATTTCCATGGCTTTTTCTGCCGTACCACCAATACCAATACCCAGCATACCGGGCGGGCACCAGCCTGCGCCCATTTGCGGAACCATTTTCAACACCCAGTCCACCACGGAATCCGACGGGTTCAGCATGGCAAATTTCGACTTGGCCTCAGACCCACCGCCCTTGGCGGCCACGTGTACCTCAACTGTGTCTCCCGGCACCATTTTGTAATGAATAATGGCCGGCGTGTTGTCCTTGGTGTTTACCCGCTTGCCATCCGGGTCGGCCAGAATGGAGGCCCGCAAAATATTATCCGGGTGGGTATAAGCCCGGCGCACACCTTCGTTAATAACCTCATCCAGCGGTAACTCGCAGTCCCACTGCACATTCATGCCGATGTTTACAAACACGGTAACAATACCTGTGTCCTGACAAATCGGACGGTGCCCCTGAGCACACATACGGGAATTAATCAGAATTTGCGCCATAGCGTCTTTCGCCGCCTGAGACTCTTCGCGCTGATACGCTTCGTACACCGCCTGGATAAAATCTTTCGGGTGATAGTAGGAAATGAACTGCAATGCGTCAGTTATGCTTTCAATCAGGTCATCCTGGCGGATTACGGTGGTCATGGGCACCTCATCAGTTTGGTATCGTTATCACGGTCGTGGGATTATCAGGAGGCGAGAGTTTACCAGAAAATCAGACAAGCGCGGGACTCTACGTATAGCGAAGTCATCGCCGGACAGCCGTGATAAAGTGAGCGAAAAGAAGGTACCATCCTGACAAAATGACAAAAACTGCCCCGGAGGCACCGTGACAGAGTTCGTTCTATCCGAAGTAAAAGACCGCATTCTTACCGTTCGCATCAACCGCCCTGACCGCAAAAATGCGTTGACTCACGATATGTACACCGCGCTTGGCGATGCACTTGAACAAGCGCGGGATGACGCCAGCATTCGCTGCGTGCTGTTTACCGGCAGCGCAGAGTGCTTTACCGCCGGCAACGATCTGAGCGATTTTGCCAAAGGCCTGCCCGGTGCGTTTCAGGAAACGCCGGTTGGCCGTTTTCTGCTGTTGCTTGTGGACGCCACCAAGCCGGTTGTTGCCTCGGTAAACGGCCCTGCCGTGGGTATTGGCACCACCATGTTACTGCACTGCGATATGGTATTTGCCGGCAACAACACCCGTTTCCAGATGCCTTTCGCCCCACTTGGCCTGTGCCCGGAAGGAGGTTCAAGCCTTTTGCTTCCGGCCTGGATTGGCCGGGTACGCGCGGCTGAACTGTTGTTGCTTGGCGGGGCATTCACTGCAGACGATGCCTACCGGCTAGGCCTGATTAACCGTGTATGTGAACCGTTGGAAACCGAAACACTTGCCCGGCACGCCTGCCAGCAACTGGCCGCCCAGGCACCAGCCGCCATACGCGCCGCCAAAGCGTTACTGAACCGGCCTGCCCGCGAACAACTCACAGAAACCATGCTGAATGAGGGCGCATTATTTGCCGAGCGCCTGAAGTCACCTGAAGCCGCCGAAGCATTCCGGGCGTTTATGGAAAAACGTAAACCGGATTTTTCCAATTTCGACTAGTGCCCGACAGCTCGACAAACGCCTGAGAACGAACTATTTTTTCTCATGGGCCAGTCTCCAATTGTGCGAGGGAGAATCGGAAGGGGCAGAATCACACTTTCGGCTGATCAACACAGGCCACAGTGCCGCTATAGTCAAAGATACGAAAACTGGCTAAAAGCGCTGGCCATAATTTCAGACAACAGTTTTAGCAGTACAGGCCACTGACAACCGGTTTACCGAATCAGACCGGCCCCGTCAGCTGCCGAACATAACGATACAACAACAGGAAAAGGTTCCACCCATGTTCAAGAAAACTCTAATAAGTCTTGCCGTGGCGTCTTCCCTTGGGTTAACAGGCTGCTTTGACAGTGGCGAAACGGGGGCGAATGCTAATCCGGATTATAGCGTTAGTAACCCGGCATTTGATGGAAAAACCTGGCCGCTGTTCAACCCGGTGACAAAAGACCTCCCGATACCCTCTGATCTGAACCTGGACCAGGAGGCGAAAGACGGCTCTTACGGTGTGGATGGGGACCTGACGAACCCGGTTATCGGCGCACTGAACAAACTGAGTGGTGCATCTACGGTTGCACCGGCTGTTATTCAGTTTAGTGGTGATATAGATCCTGATTCTGTTGATTCCCGTGCGTTTATCTTTACCGATCCACAGGACCCGACCAGTGTTGTTCCAAACCCGAACCAGAACGTTTTCCTGATTGAGCTCAAGTATGCCAGTGAGGCACCGGTGCGCACCCTGTCTATTGGTGAGCCACCTACTATTCCATTGGCAATCACCGTGCAGGTCGCCGGCGGAAAAAACCCGCTGGGCACCGATCTTAGCGGCAGGGATCAGGAAGCCGCAGGCAAATATCTTGCAAGCCTTGCAGCTACCCCCGCTTACGACCACGACGTGGTGAAGCTGGACGGCACATCAGCAATCCGGATCCGGCCGAACAAGCCACTGAACCCGCGGAAGCGCTACATCGTTGCAATTACCGATGGTGTAAAAGACATTAACGGAGAGCCCATTACCGGCGATCCGGTTTATCAGAACGTAAGCACTAAGGATGCACCTGTTGGTGATGCCAAGCTGAAAGCAGTTCAATCACTGGCCACCGGCCTCTGGGAGCCAGTCACTGCAAACTACTTTGGCGTGAACAACAGCTCCCGTACGGCTATGGGCCTTCCGGCACTGACCATCGACGACATTGCACTGTCGTACAGCTTTACCACCAGTGATGACAAGAAAGTGCTGAGCTACATTGGCAACCCGGCTACCTGGTTTGCTGATCAGGTGCGTCGCTCGGTTACTGTCGGCGCGGCTGCAGCAGCGGTTGGCGGTGGTGCAGCTGATTTTGCCACCGTATCCGCAACGGTTCAGGGGGCACTGGGAGCATTTAAACCCAGTGATCTGAACGCTGGACTTGCACCGTGTGACGGCGCAGGCCCTTACAATGCCGGCCCACTCGGAACGTTTACCGATCAGTTCCTGTGCGCAGGCACATTGCTCGAAGCCAAACTGAACAGCACCCTGGCGAGCACGCCTTACTCACTGCCTGAGCCACACCCACGTAGCTACGATATCGGCAGTGCAACAGACGTTCTGGATATCTCTTCTGTTCTGTCAGCGCTGCCTATCAATCGGGGTAATGTTGACGTTCATCAGGGTTACATAGAGTTGCCGCAGTACATCGCCGTACCGGATAACACACAAACCGGTCAAACATCCACTATACGCACTCAAAGCTGGCAGCCCGATGCAGCAGTTGCGGGAATCATTGGTGATGTACTCGGCAGCACCATTCCTCAGGAAAATCCGGAAGTCAGTACCGTACTGAACTACAACTTCCCTTTCCCGAAAGAGCAGGGTGATGTAGAAGTTCCCATGCTGGTGATCACGCCGACAGGTATGGACCCTACCACCGATTCCGGGCCTGGAAAGAACCTGATTCCGGTTATTTTCCAGCATGGCATAACAACCGACCGCAGCGCGGCTCTTGCCTTTAGCAGCCAGTTGGTGGCCTCTGCAGCAGACAACGGTCTGAACCTGGCCGTATTTGCCATTGATCAGCCGTTGCACGGCGTTGCTCCCTTTACGGCTGAGGAACAGCAGGCTCTGGCGATCAAGCTACTGGTAGCCGGTGAAGTATTACCAGAGGCTGCTGTAAAGCCTGAGGTTACACCGCAAGCCCAAAGCACCATTGATGATGTTATTGCTCGTAATTTCTCCACCAATACTCTGGCGGCTATTGCCCTTGGCTTGCCGCCACTGGATGTGCTGGCCGAAACGCCATGCTCAGACGCTGTATTTGACGGGCTACCTGACGGCAGCGGTGGAACAGTGACTGGTGTTCGGACACTGCAGGAAGCCACAGCTAACGTTCTGAATGTTCCGGGAAATCCGCCAAAATGCGGCGTAACGGCAGCAACAAAAGTTGCATCCGCACTGACTCTGGAGCACACAGTAGCTAACGCCGGAAGCACCATCC
>CAYUTG010000038.1:0-17327 GCA_964447555.1 uncultured Marinobacter sp. | reverse complement strand
GCATTGCTGCGCTGGAACAATCCTTCCATGGGTATGGTTATGCCAGACCGGTTTATCCCCCTGGCAGAGGAAACCGGGCTGATCATTCCCATTGGCGAATGGGTGCTTCGGGAAGCCTGTCGGGTTGCGGTTGGCTGGAAAGAAATCACAGGGCATGCGATAGGGATATCGGTGAATGTCTCCCCTCGCCAGTTCAGAGATCCCGATTTCACCCGGGTTGTTATGAAAGCACTCACAGACAGCGGATTAGAGCCGGACAAGCTCGAACTGGAGATCACCGAACGGCTGATTCTGGACAATTCCATTGAGACCGCTGAAATCCTGAATCAACTGGACCGGGCGGGCATCCGGTTATCGGTTGATGATTTTGGTACGGGTTACTCTGCCCTCAGTTACCTCAAAAGCTATCCATTCGACACGCTGAAAATCGACAAATCGTTCATACAGGATTCGCTGAAAGAACCTGGCAATGCCTCACTCGTCCGGGCCATTATTAACATGGCCCACAGTCTTGGCTTACGGGTCATTGCGGAAGGCGTCGAGGAAGAGGCGCACACTCACTTTCTGAAACAGGAAGGTTGTGACTACTCCCAGGGCTACTTCTACAGCCGCCCAATACCCGAAAGCGAATTCGAGGATTGGCTCAGAACCTCCCAACGCGTACCGCTCTGATATACCAGGATCAAAAGCTACATGGAAACATTCATTCTTGTCGTTAACTGCGGCAGTTCATCACTAAAACTTGCCTTATTCGACCACCATTACCGATTACGGGCGTCAGCGCTTGCCGAGCGGCTGAACAACAACGATGCGTTTGCACGCATCAGCGGTGATGAAAACAGGATTGCCCTGCCAGACAACACCACCCATGGCGATACTCTGCGAACACTGGTATCGGTATTCCGTGAACGCGGCCTTATGACTTCCGACCCGGTAGCGGTCGGCCACCGGGTAGTCCACGGCGGTGAGGCATTCTATGAGGCCGCTCTGATCGATGAAACCACGCTAGGCTCCATACAGGACTGCGCCAGCCTGGCTCCCCTGCACAACCCGGTAAACCTGTCCGGAATTGAAGCAGGCCGTTCTTTGTTTCCGGGTGTACCACAAGTGGCCGTGTTTGATACGGCCTATCACCAGACGCTTCCGGAAAAGGCGTTTCTTTATGCGGTACCAGACGCCTGGTACCGGGATTGGGGGGTGCGGCGGTATGGATTTCATGGCACCAGCCACGGGTTTATGGCCACAGAAGCTGCCCGGATTCTGAATCGCAGTGTCGATTCTACCTCGGTTATTTCCGCCCACCTTGGTAACGGCTGCAGCATTACCGCCATTCGGAATGGTCTCAGTGTTGATACCAGCATGGGCTTCACGCCACTGGAAGGGCTCATCATGGGCACCCGCAGCGGTGACATAGACCCGGGGTTGTTCGATTTCCTTGTCGCAAAAGGGCTTTCCATTAAGGACATCAACAAAACCCTGAACCATCAAAGTGGGTTGCTGGGCATTTCCGGGCACACCAATGACATGAGATCCTTATGTGCACATGCAGAGGCCGGCCATAAACCCTCTTTGCTGGCCATTGATATGTTCTGCTTCCGGCTGGCCAGGTACATAGGTGCCATGATGGCGTCCCTCACCCGGCTCGATGCACTAGTGTTCACCGGTGGCATTGGCGAAAACAGTGCCCAGGTGCGGCACCAGACTCTGGAACACCTACACCTTATGGGGTTTGATCTGGACCCGGCACTGAATGACAACAACGGACGGTCCTCGGAGGGCCACATTGAGTCCGGAGCTTCCCGCTTTCCGGTGCTGGTCATTCCAACCAATGAGGAACTGGTCATCGCCCGGGAAGCTGCAAACTTCGCAACCACCGGAACATTTGACTAGTTAACTATTTCAGGAACGTTTATGGCTAAAAGTCTGTTTATTGCCCCGACATCCATAAATTCCGGGCTGACCTCCGCCTGCCTGGGCCTGCTACGGGCTCTGGAGCGCGTTGGTGTCAGTGTTGGATTTTACAAGCCTTTCTGCCAGACAGTGCATCGCAGCGAGGCGCTACACAACAAGGGTAAAGATGCCTCGGTCGAATTTGTCCGGGCCAACAGTCATCTCAACCTGCCAGACCCTATCCCTCTCAAGAAGGCGCAGCAGTTGCTGAACCGGGGTAAATCCGATCTGCTGATGGAGATGGTGGTTGGTGAGTACCAGAAGGTTGCCGGAGACGTTGATGTAGTCGTTATTGAGGGCCTGGTTCCCGATCGGAGCGAAAACTACATCGCCCGGCTTAATATTGAAGTCGCTAAAAACCTGGGTTCCGAAGTTATTCTGGTCAGTACGCCCAAGGCAAGTGAGGCGGCCGACCTGGACGAGGAACTGGATTTCTATTCACGGCTTTTTACCAACCCGTCAGATCCGGACGTCATTGCAGTTATTCTCAACAAGGTAGGTGAGCCCGAGAAATCCGGACTGTCGCTGCAAAGTGCCTCGGTTCCCGTTGAAAATGCGACCGATTACCGTACCGCCTGCAAGGTATTTCGTGAGCAGCGGTTCCGGTTGCTGGCCGAGATTCCCTGGCAACCAGACTTGCTGGCCCCCCGGGTGTCAGACCTCGCCCGTGAACTGGACATTCAGGTACTGAGCGAAGGCCAGATGCATAGCCGCCGCGTTCAGAAGGTATCGGTATGTGCCAGAACCATTCAGAACATGACCGAGACACTGAGGCCAGGGACCCTGATGGTTACCCCCGGGGACCGGGAAGATATCATTGTGACGACTGCCGTAGCCGCACTGAATGGCGTACCCCTTGCCGGCCTTATGCTGACCGGCGGCTTGCGCCCGGATGACCGGGTGATCGAACTCTGCCGGCGCGCGCTGGATACCGGGTTGCCTGTGCTGAGCTCAGACACCAACACCTACGACACCGCCCACATGCTGGCCAACCTATCAACGGCAATTCCCATAGACGACCCGGAACGCATTGAAAAAGCGATGGAAGCCGTCGCTACCCGCATCGATACCGACTGGCTTCAGGAACACCTGAAGGTTCAGCGCCAGAGCCGGCTATCGCCTCCGGCCTTCCGGTATCAGTTGTCCGAGCGGGCGCGGGCAGCCAATAAACGCATTGTGCTGCCCGAAGGTAGCGAACCCCGCACGGTTCAGGCGGCCATTATCTGCCACCAGCGTGGGCTTGCGCGTTGTGTGCTGCTTGGCAAACCCGGCGAAATCAGAACGGTTGCCCAGTCCCAGGGCCTGGAATTACCAGACGATCTGGAAATTATTGACCCTGCCGAGGTTCGACATCAGTACATAGACGCAATGGTAGAAGCCCGGAAACACAAAGGTCTGGCACACGATATGGCAGAAGCCATGCTGGAAGACAATGTGGTTCTGGGCACCATGATGGTGGCTGGGGATGAAGCCGATGGTCTGGTTTCAGGAGCAATACACACGACTGCCAATACTGTACGCCCCGCGTTGCAGCTGATAAAAACCCATGACCAGGCAAAAGTGGTTTCGTCCGTGTTCTTTATGTTGCTCCCGCAGCAGGTAGTCGTTTACGGCGATTGCGCAATAAACCCTGACCCGAACGCTGAAGAACTGGCGGATATTGCCATCCAGAGCGCTCAGTCTGCTGAAGCGTTCGGAATTGATCCTGTTGTGGCCATGATCAGTTACAGTACCGGCGAATCCGGCTCTGGCCTGGACGTAGACAAGGTGCGGGAAGCGACCAGAATTGCAAAAGAACGGCGACCAGACCTGCTGATTGACGGGCCGTTGCAGTATGACGCCGCCGCTATTGAAAGCGTGGCGAAAAGCAAGGCACCGCAAAGCAAAGTGGCGGGCAAAGCCACCGTGTTCGTATTCCCCGATCTGAATACAGGGAACACCACCTACAAGGCAGTGCAACGTAGCGCGAACGTGGTCAGTATAGGCCCAATGCTACAGGGCCTTCGGAAGCCGGTGAACGACTTATCGCGAGGTGCACTGGTGGAAGATATCGTCTTCACTATTGCCCTGACGGCCGTCCAGGCGAAACAGGTGGAAGATGCGGGGCTGGCATAACGCCCCGCTTTGACCAGTAGTTCACAAGGGTGATACCAGGATGGCAGATCAGCGCTTGGTGCTTTTCTGCCGGGTCTTTTTGATCCTGCGGCCTTTTTTCAGGTCGTTATCTTTTTTGACTCTCTGGCGGGGTGTCAGCCGGTCAACCTTCGTGGCAAACGGATTCTCTCCCGATTTAAACTCAAACCGGATGGGAGAGCCTGTCACACTTAAAACCTTGCGGAAGGTGTTTTCAAGATAGCGCTTGTACGAGCCGGGCAAAGAATCCACCTGATTACCATGAATGACAATAACCGGTGGGTTTGAGCCGCCCTGGTGTGCATAACGCAGTTTGATTCTGCGCCCCTGAACCATGGGTGGCTGATGCTGAACAACCGTGTCCTGAAGAATGGCGGTTAAACGGTTAGTTGGCCACTTTGCCATGGCAGATTCATAACACGCCTGAATGGAGTCATACATAACGCCAACACCGGAGCCATGCAACGCCGAGATATAGTGTTTATCCGCATAATCCAGAAAATCGAGACGGCGGCGTACCTGCTCCTTGACCCGTTCGCGGTCTTCGGGGTCCATTCCGTCCCATTTATTGATAGCGATAACCAGTGAGCGGCCCGCATCCAGAACAAACCCGATCAAATGAAGGTCCTGATCCACCAGCCCTTCCCGGGCATCAATAACCAGAATAACAACATGGGCGTCATCAATGGCCTGAAGGGTTTTAATGATGGAAAATTTCTCAACCACCTCGCTGACGTTTTTCCGTCTGCGCACACCCGCTGTATCAATGAGAGTGTATTGCTCACCCTGCCGTTCGTAAGGAATATAAACACTGTCGCGGGTAGTACCTGGCATGTCGTACACCACTACCCGGTCTTCACCAAGCATGCGATTAACCAGGGTGGACTTGCCCACATTCGGGCGCCCGACTACGCCAATACGAATTCCGGGGTACCTGTCGGCGTGATCCTGTGCCTCTCGCTCTTCTTCAGATGGCAACAGAATTTCAAGCATCGAACGAATGCCGCGGTTATGAGAGGCCGCAATCAGAAACGTAGAGTCAAACCCGAGGCTGTAAAAATCCGCCGCAGCGATGTCCGGATCCTGACCATCGGTTTTGTTAACAACCAGGTGAGCCCGCTTGCCAGAGCGACGCATGTGATCAGCAATAATCTCATCGCCTGCGGTCAGGCCGGCGCGACCATCCACAAGAAACAACACGATATCGGCTTCTTCAACCGCCTGGAGGGACTGGCGGGCCATTTCTGCATCCAGACCCTGTTCGTCACCGGTTAACCCGCCGGTATCAATAACAATGAACCGCTGATTTTCGTAGCTGCCCTCGCCATATTTTCTGTCCCGGGTCAGGCCCGGGAAATCAGCGACCAGCGCATCCCGGGATCGGGTCATCTGGTTGAACAACGTCGATTTTCCAACGTTCGGACGGCCCACAAGGGCAATAACTGGGGTCATAATAGATCGCTACGTGAGAAAGAAAACAGCCCGGACTGAACACCGGGCTGCAAACAGATAATCAGTCGATTGGCTTTATCTTAAAGATAGCCATTTTTCCGCTGTTTCCAAAAACCAGCAGGTTACCATTGCTTAGTCGCTGTGCCGGTACGCGTATACCCTCATCATCAAACTCTTTTTGCCCCTGCAGGCTGCCGTCGCTGCGGGAGAGAATGTGCAGGTAGCCTTCATAATCTCCAACCACCAGGTAATCACCGTAGACCATGGGCTGGGTCAGCTGCCGCCAGGCAAGCCGGTCCTGTGTCCATAATTCTTTGCGGTCAGAACCCCGTAACGCCACCACATCGCCATTGGCAGAGGCCAGATAAATATCACCATCTCCCACCATGGGTGAGTACAGGCTGGACGCCTTACGGCTCCATATTTCCTGACCGGTCCGGATATCGACCAGAGCCAGTTTCCCCTGATAGCCAACAACCAGTACGGCTGTATCCAGTACCAGTGGCTGGCCGGCAATATCCACAAGCCGCTCAAGCTCGGTACGGCCCTGCGGCTGACCAACTTCGTATTGCCAGAGTGGCTGGCCGGAATCGGCTGACAGCGCCAGCATTTTGCCATTGGCAAAAGAGGCCATAACAACGTCGCCACCGACAAGCGGTGCTGCCGCAGCGCGTAAAGACAGTACCGGAACCACACTGTCATACTGCCAGAGCTTTTCACCATCACTGGTGCTGAACGCCAACACCCGGCCATCGGTTGTCTGAGCGACAACCATCTCACCATTGGACTGAGGCGCAGCCAGTGCTTCCGTGGGTAGCGTGGTGCGCCAGAGTTCGTGCCCATCTTCCCGGGAAAGCGCCAGTAACTGTGCATCACGAGTGATCAGGTACAGCTGGTCAGCATCGCCGCCGACGCCGGCAAACAGTCGGTCATCAAGCCGGGTCTCCCAGAGCACTTTGCCGGCTTCCGATTCCACTGCCGCCAGATAGCCATCGGCCGATGCCACATAAAGAATCTCACCGGTATTTAACGGCGCCAGGTACAGAAATTCACCGTCGTGGCCCTCGCCCACGTACATGCTCCACACCTGCTCAAGCTCAACAGACTTGTCGATATCGGGCACGGGGGCCGGTTGCTCAAAGGTATCGGTTGTACTGCAACCTGCCAGCCCCACCAGCATCAGCAGAGAGGCAAAAACACCCGCAAGGACCGGCCGGTCTGGAGCAAATGGCATCAGGCGTCCTCCCCGACACCAAGATCAGCAAGTTTGAGGCGAAGCACCCCACCCCGCTGGCTTTGCTGTTCACGGGCAGCAAGGTAGGCCGTCCGTGCGCCGTCTTCGTCGCCTTTGGCAAACAGGATGTCACCTTTCAGTTCCAGGAAGATTGCACCGAATGCATCCGTATCCGTGGCCCCGCTAATCGTTGTCAGCGCCTCATCGTAACGCTCTGCAGATAACTGGGCACGGGCCAGACGGTTACGTATTACCAGCAACAGAGCTTTATGGTCGCCTGCTTTTTCCTGAGCCCACTTAAGTGTCTTAATGGCCGCATCTGCGTCGCCATCTGCCAGCTGCTGCTGGGCAAGAATCAGGTTGCCGTACACTGCGTAAGCACTGTCCGGGTAGTCATTTCGCAGCTTTTCAGCGACAAAATTCACCGTTTCCGTGCGCTCTTCACTGGTTTCACCATCCTGGCTGCTGTGTGCACTAAGCAATGCCGCGAATTCATTACCGGCTTCGGTACGTTGCTCTGCCTGATAGTTCTGCCAGGCCTGCCACCCGAACACGATAGCCAGAGCAGCACCGATACCGATCAGCAATGAGCTGCCGTTATTCTTCCACCAATCCTTGATGGCCTGGATCTGTTCCTCTTCGGTGCGCATTTCAGCCATGGTGACTCCTGTAGTCCTGTTGTTGGTTTTGTCTGTTTCGATTGATATTAAAGGGCGTTGGCCAGTACCGACGCCAGCTCGTTCTGAGCAACTTCCCTCTGGGGCTCATCTGAACGAAGTGGCTTCAGGCCTACGGTACCCTCGGCCAGTTCATTTTCCCCGAAGATAACCGCATAACGGGCACCGCTGCGATCCGCTTTTTTCATCTGACTTTTGAAGCTGCCGCCCCCGCAGTGTGAGATGACTGTTTTGCCAGGCAGCGCAGTGCGCAGCATTTCAGAAAGCGCGAGTGCCGGGGCCGTTACCTTGTCACCCATCGCGGTTACGTACACATCTGCGTGATTATTGACGTATTCAGGAATGAGCTCCAGGGTTTCCAGCAACAGAATCAGGCGCTCAAGGCCCATTGCGAAGCCCACGGCATAGGTTGGCTTGCCACCCAGTTGCTCAACCAGCCCATCGTACCGGCCGCCCGCGCAAATGGTGCCCTGTGCACCGAGGCTGTCGGTAATCCACTCAAACACGGTTTTTCCGTAATAATCCAGCCCGCGCACCAGTGCCGGGTTGATGGAATACTCAACCCCTGCCGCATCAAGCAGCTCTCGCAGAAGGTTGAAATGCGCTCTGGATTCATCGTCAAGATATTGATCCAACCCCGGAGCATTCTCCAGAATTTTTCGGGTCGAAGGGTCTTTGCTATCCAGAATTCTGAGCGGGTTAGTGCCCAGGCGCCGCTGGCTATCCGCATCCAGTTCTGATTTGAACTGAACCAGATACTCAACCAACGCCTTGCGGTAGGTTTTACGCGCTTCTGCGGTACCAATAGAATTGATTTCAAGGCGCGCATGCCCGGCCAGCCCCAGTTCTTTCCATAGCCTTGCGGTCAGAATCAGCAGCTCCGCGTCCGTATCCGGGCCAGCCATACCAAAGCATTCCACACCCACCTGGTGAAACTGACGGTAGCGGCCTTTTTGCGGACGCTCATGGCGGAACATCGGGCCGGTGTACCAGAGCCGCTGTGTCTGGTTAAACAGAAGCCCGTGCTCCTCTGCTGCACGAACACAACCCGCAGTGCCTTCTGGCCGAAGTGTCAGGCTGTCGCCGTTACGGTCTTCGAAGGTATACATTTCCTTCTCGACAATGTCGGTTACCTCGCCAATAGAGCGTCTGAACAGATCAGTTTGCTCAACTACCGGCATGCGAATTTCCTGATAACCGTACTGCTTCAGTACCTTGCGTACCGTTGCCTCAACAAACTGCCAGCTCGCTGTCTGCTCCGGCAGGATGTCATTCATCCCGCGAATTGCCTGAATTTTAGCCAAGTTAAACCCTTAAATATCCATCTGTATCATGTCGTTGAAACCCCGCAAGTAATCATTTATCGGAGCGGGCAATGATCACTTTTTCCTGCTCCTTGCGCTTGGCCACTTCGGCACGCACCAGGCGTTCCAGATCGTCGGTCAGTGTTGTATTGTCAAGCTTCTGATTTGGCTTGCCCGCCATGTAAAGCAGGTTTTTCGGACTTCCACCGGTCAGCCCGATGTCCGCAACTTTCGCCTCACCCGGACCGTTTACAATACAGCCGATAATCGCTACATCAAGATCCGTGTCTACATCTTCAAGACGAGCCTCAAGATCATTGACGGTGGAAATAACATCAAAATTCTGCCGGGAGCAGCTGGGACAAGCCACAAAGTTAATGCCGCGACTGCGCAAACGCAGACTCTTCAGCATATCCCAGCCAACCTTGATTTCCTGAACGGGATCGGCCGCCAGGGAAACCCGGATGGTATCGCCGATGCCATCCATCAGTAGCATGCCCAGGCCAATGGAGGACTTCACGGTACCGGATCGCAGCCCGCCGGCCTCAGTGATACCCAGATGAAGGGGCTGCTCAATCTGAGAGGCAATTTTGCGGTAGGCATCTACAGTCATAAAGACTTCAGAGGCTTTCAGGCTTACCTTGAAATCCTGAAAATCATGACGGTCAAGAATGTCGATATGGCGCATGGCAGATTCCACCAGTGCATCTGCCGTTGGCTCGCCGTATTTACGCTGCAGGGCTTTTTCCAGAGAGCCAGCGTTAACCCCGATACGCAGGGGAATACCACGGTCTCTCGCAGCACTGATGACCGCGCTGACCCGGTCGTCCCTGCCAATATTACCCGGGTTGATACGCAGGCAATCAACGCCCAGTTCGGCCACCCTGAGGGCAATTTTATAATCGAAATGAATATCCGCAACCAGAGGTACCGAGACCTGCTGCCTGATTTTCCCGAAGGCTTCCGCTGCATCCATATCCGGAACAGACACCCGCACAATATCAGCGCCTACATCCTCCAGCGCACGGATCTGATTAACCGTAGCCTCCACATCACAGGTGTTGGTATTGGTCATGCTCTGAACCGAAATCGGAGCACCGCCACCAACAGGTACATTACCAACCATAATCTGGCGGGACTTGCGTCTAGTAATCGGAGATTCGTGTTTCATGTCTAATTGGCCAATAATAGGTACGTCAGGAAATTCATATTGTCAGGCTAAACTCTGACCGGTTATTCACCACACGGTAATCGCTCAGGTGCAGGGGCTCACCCTGAAAACTGATGGAGCCAACTGCGTCCACGGCGCCAATAACCACTCTGAGAGGCAGTTCGCCGGAGATATCAATCCGGTCTCCTTCACGCTGAAGGGAGTTAACCAGTTTATCACCGGCAGCATCACGAACCTGCACCCAGCAGTCATTCGTAAAGGTAATCTGGAGTACGCCTGTTGTTTCAGCCTTCGGTGTCGGCCCAGGTTCGGCCAACGCTGGTTCGACCGACTGGGTTACGATCGGAGCAGGTACCTCCTGCTCCGGTTCCGATACCGCGCCATACCTCGCTTCCGGGTCCGTTTCTGAGTTCAGGTCGGGTTCCGGTTCAGTCTCTGTACCACTATCCGTGGCGCTGTCATTCATCGTATTATCTGCCGGTGTCCCGGCTGATGGAATGTCCGCTGGCTGCTCGTCGGCCTGCTCTGCAGCGGGCTCTGGCACATCGCCGTCTTGTGCTGACAACACCGCATGCCCACCAAACCCGAATGTGATAATCAGGTAGCCCGCCAGCACTGCCGCAGCCAACAGCAGGCACCACTTGCCCAGCCTGCGTTTTTGCAACCTGCGGCGCTCAATAGTAACCAGCGGATTTGCCTCATGCTCCTGTTCACGCTTCTGGCGCAAAGGTTCCAGCTCTCGCTCCAGATCTGAAATAACCTCACCGGCATCCAGGCCAACCTGGCTGGCATATGCCCGCACATAGCCCTTCAGGAAGAGCTCTGTGTCAATCTTTGAGTACTCGCCGTTTTCGATGGCCTGAATCACCCCGCACCGCAGGTGCTGGGCATTCGCAACATCATTAACACTGAGCCCGGCTTTTTCCCGGGCACGTTGCAACTGCTTTCCTACAGAGTCTGCTACGGCAGACTGGGGGTTTTCATCATTGGCCATCAGAACTCAGCCCCTTGTATTGTTGATACTCTACAGACTCCGGGTAGTTATTCTTCAGTTGCAGTACAAGGCTGGCTTCCCGGTTTTGATCGTTTCGGTGCCGGGCTATGCGAATACCCAACAAAAGGCTCTCCGGGGAATGGCGCAGATTCTGGTTTCTCTGCATGGCGCCCATCAGGCGGTCGTAGTAATGAGCCGCGGCATCGTATTTGCCCTGTTCAAGAAGTACCCGCGACAGTGAAAGCAGAGACCGGGCATCGCTGCGAGACAGTTCGACCGACCGGCGGTAGGATGTTGCGGCACTCTCAAGATCACCCAGTCGCTCCTGAGTCATCCCCAGATTGAAAAATACCGACCCCCGGTCCTTGTAATCTGTGTCGCGTGCAGCCGCCTGAAACTGGTCGCGTGCTTCCTCTATCCGCCCCTGACCGTATAAAAACGCCCCATAGTATACCCGGCCACGGGTATATCCTTCATCTTTAGAAATCGCACGTTTGAAGCTGGCTTCTGCAAGCTCATCTTCGCCCTCCGCATTTAACACAAGCCCCATGGCTGCGCGGGCTGCCGGGCTATCTGGCGATATTTCCAGAGCACGATCAAGATGGTGCCGGGCACGGTCAAAATTACCCTGCCCGATATAAGCCGTGGCCAGTTTTACGTAATTGGCAACCGCCTCCTGTTTGTTGGCTTCCTGTGAAAAGCGGCTGTCTGTGGTAGTTACACACCCTGTCGCAAACAAGGTGACCAATACCAGAATGAACGCGGAAAAGTGTCTGCCGGAGTTCTGTTGTTTCACAGTGTCATTTCCCTCGTTTTTGCTGACGATTTCGACGGGTTCAGGGTTGAACCTGCTGAACCTGAATGTAGCGCTGGCTCCGGCGGGTTCTGTCTTCAACCCGACCAACCAGCTGGCCGCAGGCGGCGTCGATATCGTCACCACGCGGTGTTCGTATTGTGGCTACGTAACCCGCCTCATTGAGTATCGTCTGAAAGCGACGGGTTGCGTTCATGCTGGGCCGGCGAAAATCACTTTCCGGGAACGGGTTAAACGGTATCAGATTGATTTTACAAGGAAGCCCGCGAAGAAGCTCTGCAAGTTCGTGCGCCAGTTCGGGACCGTCATTCATACCCTGGATGACCGTATATTCGATGGTCGCCTTGCGCTTGTCCGGCAAACGGCTCAGATACCGCCGCGTAGCCGCAAGCAACTCAGCAATCGGGTACTTTTTATTCAATGGTACTAACTGGGTTCTGAGCTCATCATTAGGTGCATGAAGCGAAATGGCCAATGAAACATCGGTAACTTCACCCAGGCGGTCTATTGCAGGCACCACGCCAGAGGTACTCAGGGTTACCCGGCGCTTGGAAATGCCATACGCCAGATCTTCCATCATCAGGTTCATGGCGTCGACCACATTGTCAAAGTTCAGGAGAGGCTCACCCATCCCCATCATGACAACGTTGGTGATCGGGCGGTCCGGGCCCGGCTCGAAGGGCATGAATGCCTTGCGGGCAACCCATACCTGGCCAATGACCTCCGCAGCGGTCAGATTACGGTTAAATCCACGTTTTCCCGTTGAGCAGAACGTGCAGTCAAGGCTGCAGCCAATCTGGGAAGACACACACAGGGTTCCTCGTTCGCCATCCGGGATCAGTACCGTTTCAACACTGTTACCGTTATCCATGCGCATAACCCATTTACGCGTACCGTCTTTCGAGGTTTCGTCAAACACAACCTCCGGCCCGCGCACCTCTGCAATTTCCTTGAGCTTTTCTCGCAGAGGCTTGCTCATATTGGTCATTTGATCGAAGTCATCCACACCCCGCTGATGGATCCACTGCAGTACCTGCGTGGCGCGAAAACGCTTCTCCCCCAGAGCCTCGAAGAAAGCTTCAAGCTTTGCCTTCGGCATCCCGAGAAGGTTGGTTTTTTCCGCGGTTGCTGTCATTTAATAACCTCGATCAGATGACCAATACGGGGGCAACTGCCAGCCACCCCCGTGGAACAAAATCAGCCGCGTGGGCAGATTTCGTTATCATTAAAGAAATAGGCGATTTCCCGCTCTGCCGAAGCAGCGGAATCTGAACCATGAACCGCGTTCGCATCAATAGAGGACGCAAAATCAGCACGAATAGTACCGGCGTCTGCCTCTTTAGGGTTGGTAGCCCCCATCAGATCACGGTTTTTCAGTATCGCGCCTTCACCTTCCAGTGCCTGCACAACAACCGGACCGGATGTCATAAAAGCCACCAGATCATTAAAGAATGGGCGCTCTTTGTGCTCAGCGTAGAAGCCCTCTGCCTGCTGCTGTGTCAGATGCATCATCTTGGCAGCAACAATGGTCAGGCCAGCTTTTTCAAAGCGGCTGTAAATTTCGCCAATAACGTTTTTCGCTACCGCGTCGGGCTTGATGATAGAGAGCGTGCGCTCATTTGCCATTTTCTTTCTCCAGTCAGGTTAGGGGTAAAATTCTGGCTTGCGATTATACGCAGTCCAACGCCTACTGCCTACCGCACTGAACGAAGACGGGTAACAACATCAATAATCTGGGAGGTGGTAAACTCAATTTCTTCCGCCGTGGTAAAACGGCCGAATGAGAATCTCAGAGCCCTGTGTGCAGCTTCATCGCTCAACCCTATACCACGGAGCACGTAGGACGGCTCCATGGTGGCGGATGCGCAGGCCGAGCCGGACGACACCGCAAGGTCTTTCAGCCCCAGCATCAGCGACTCCGCATCGACCCCACTGAATGAAAGGTTCACAATACCGGGCACCCGGTTATCGCCACCGCCGTTCAGGGAAACACCCTCCAGTGGCGCCAGGCCGGAAAGAAATTGCTCCCGCAGCGTTTCAAGCCTGGCAATCTCGGCCTCCAGCCCTTCCCCGGCAATTGCAAACGCCTTGCCCATGCCAACGATCTGATGCGTTGGCAGAGTGCCCGAGCGCATGCCACGCTCATGACCACCGCCATGAATCTGCGCTTCAATCCGCACATCAGGAGAGCGCCTCACGTACAAAGCACCAACCCCTTTCGGGCCATAGACTTTGTGTCCGGAAAGAGCCATCAGATCCACTGGCATGGTGGTTACGTCTATCGGCATCTTGCCTGCAGCCTGGGCGGCATCAACATGGAACAACACACCGCGCTCACGCAGTAAACGGCCAATCTCGGCAACAGCATTAATGCACCCGAGCTCATTGTTTACCAGCATCAGGCTTACCAGTACAGTGTTATCCTGCAATGCCTCACGGACCTGCCCGGCCGTGACCCGCCCCTGCTGATCCGGCGTCAGCCAGGTTACCGCGACGCCCCGTTGTTCGAGCCAGCTGACGGTATCCACAACGGCTTTGTGCTCAATGGCAGAGGTAATAATATGAACATCGGTTTTTCCAGCCACCGCCCCCTGTATGGCCAGGTTATCCGACTCCGTCGCCCCTGACGTCCAGACAATCTCTCTCGGATCGGCATGAATCAGGTCAGCTACCTGCCTGCGAGCGGCCTCAACAGCAGCTTCGGCATGCCAGCCATAGGCATGGGAACGGGAAGCGGGATTCCCAAAGACCCCATCAGGAGTAAGGTATTTAATCATTTCTTCAGCAACGGAAGGATCAACGGGCGTCGTCGCCGCATAATCCAGATATACGGGTTTTTTCATGGTATCCGGGAGTTATTGGTTCAGGCCGGCGCCCGGTCAATGAGGCGGTCGGTATTGATTAAATCAGAACTTTCACCGGACTGGCGACGGTTCTGACGATCT
The DNA here is from genome assembly GCA_964447555.1 of uncultured Marinobacter sp. Classification (GTDB taxonomy): domain Bacteria; phylum Pseudomonadota; class Gammaproteobacteria; order Pseudomonadales; family Oleiphilaceae; genus Marinobacter. Next base: position 2,653 of record CAYUTG010000038.1, on the reverse strand, counting down.
GCAACCTGACGAATTTCATGTCTGTTCATCAGGTCTGCAAGGCTGATTCCGCTCAGGAACTGGTGTATCTGATCGCTGAGATCGGCCCAGAGGTGATGGGTAAGGCACTTCTCACCTTGCTGGCAGTCACCTCTGTTACCGCACCGGGTGGTATCAAGAGACTCGCTGACGGCATCGACCACATCCGCAATACACACATCCGCAGCCCCCCGGCCAAGGCGGTAGCCCCCACCGGGCCCACGAACGCTGGTGACAAGTTTTTGCCGGCGAAGACGGGAGAATAGCTGCTCCAGATAGGAAAGTGAGATTTCCTGACGGGCTGAAATGTCAGCAAGACTCACCGGCCCCTGATCTCCGTGCAACGCCAGATCCAGCATAGCGGTAACAGCGTACCGGCCTTTGGTGGTCAGTTTCATACTCTCAGCCCCACGATGGGAATGAATACAGACTTACAACAGGCGATTATGAATTGACCAACCATTTCAGTCAAGTATTCACCCTGGTCAGTCCCGGCTTTCCTGCGCCTCGTCGCGAACACAATCAAAGTCCTCCTCCTGAAGTGGAGGAAGGTCACCGTTCTGGTATTCACTGTTTACTTTCCGGAGGGCTTTGCACATATTTTCTATGCGCTCATCCACAACGTGCATGTGATCAAGAAGCGATCGCATCGACCGCGCTACCGGGTCTGGCATCTCTTCCGTTACCCCGTAGGCATCAAAGCCCATGCGCTCTTCCATGTCTTTGCGACGGGTGTCGCTTTCATCTTTGCGCTTGATAATAACGCGCCCCGGAATACCAACCACCGTGGCTCCGGCGGGCACAGCTTTTGTGACAACCGAATTAGAGCCCACCTTAGCCCCCTCACCCACTTCGAACGGGCCCAGAATTTTTGCACCTGCACCCACAACAACGCCGTCACCGATCGTAGGGTGCCGCTTGCCCTTGTTCCAGCTGGTACCGCCCAGAGTTACCCCCTGGTACAAGGTGACATCGTCACCTATGACCGTGGTTTCGCCAATAACCACACCAAGGCCATGATCAATAAAAAACCGGCGGCCAATGGTCGCTCCCGGGTGAATTTCTATGCCGGTCAGCAAGCGCGCAATATTGGAAATAAAGCGGGCCAGCCATTTCAGGCCGGAAACCCACAACGCATGGGAAAGCCGGTGCCACCAGAGTGCGTGCAGCCCCGGGTAGTTGGTCAGCACCTCAAAAGTATTCCGCGCCGCCGGGTCGCGATGAAACACACTGTCTATATCTTCGCGCATGCGTTCAAACATGATCTTTATCCTTACCCAGAGCATTTTCCTCCGGCCTTGCTGGTTCACTGGTTGCAACTCCGGCCGATTTTTGCGCAGCGGTTAATATACCCCGGAGGATGTTGATTTCTGTCTGGTCCAGCCTCGTTCGCTGAAATAGCCGCCTTAACCGACTCATCAACTGCCGGGGATTTTCGCGCCGATGAAAATTAATATCCAGCAGCGCCTGCTCAAGGTGACCGAAAAAACTTTCAACATCTTTAACCGGAGCCAGTGGCACATCCCAACCGGCATCCTCTGGTGTCATCATGGATTTCAGGGAAGCGCTGACATCATCGCCTTCACAATTACGCAGGTAGTTCATTCTCAACTCGTAGCACATAACCTGAACCGCCATGGCAAGGTTCAGTGAGCTGTAATCCGGGTTTGAGGGAATATGTATATGATAATGACACTTATGCAACTCATCGTTGCTCAGCCCATGGTTTTCACGGCCAAATACCAGGGCAACCGTGCCCTTACCGATGCCGGAAGACGCCAGGGAGGCCGCCTCAGGTGGCGCAATAACCGGCCATGGAACCTTCCGGCCCCGGGCACTTGTACCCATCACCAACACACAGTCAGCCAGCGCATCATCCAGAGAAGAAACCACCGTTGCACAGTCCAGAATATCGGAAGCACCTGCCGATCGGGCATAGGAGGTCTCATCCGGAAAAGATTTTGGATTAACCAGCCAGAGATTCCCAAGCCCCATATTTTTCATGGCACGGGCAACCGCACCAATGTTGCCTGAGTGGGACGTCTCTACCAGAACTATACGTAGCTGATTCTGAAATGTGTCTGTGCCTTCCAGCGGAAGCGCGGGGTTATGCATCTTTAACAGGCCCGATTAAATTGAATAAAGGCGGGAATGATATCAGAAACCGGGCACTTTTCGCCCGCACCAAATTACAAAAACCCGTTGCCATGCGTGCTAATGCTGAGTCAAAAAACATACAAAGCGCCCGATCTTTTGCTATCATACCCGGCCTTCACACACCCGGATAATGATCACTCAGATGCAACCAGCTATTAAAATGGCCCTCCGCGTAGCGCGCCAGGGGTCCGACTACCTGAAAGCCCACTTCGAGCGCCAGGAACCGGCTGACAAGGACGACGACGAACGTCGCCGCCAACTGGATCGCGTCGAACAGTCTATTTACGACAACTTTGTAGAGCAACTTGAAAAGGCCTACAAAGACCACGCCATTGCGCCATTGAATGAAGCCAATGCCGGAACCAGTGAAAAAAGCTGGCATATTTTTCCGGTTCTCGGCCGTGAAAATTTTCTGAGAGGCATGCCGGAATTCGCACTGGCACTGGCGCAGAAGAAAAACAACCGTACTGAAAGCCTT
>CAYUTG010000037.1:0-17461 GCA_964447555.1 uncultured Marinobacter sp. | reverse complement strand
TGCCATACGCGGCACGCTTAACACGCCGCCAAATGTCCACACGGGGCCTACGCCGGTAATCTTGTGGGTGCGGGCCATTGGCAGGTAGGGCCAGAGAGCACTGTTCTGCAGCCGCTCCCGGTCGGCATCCGCCCAAGGGCGGATATACACCAGCCAGGCGTCTGGTGCGCCACCAAGATCTGCCAGCGTGCCCGGAGTGAAACCCCAAAGATTGGTTTTTTCCTGCCAGGGGTTGTTGAGGCCTACCTGCTCCAGTGCCTGGCTCAGCATGGAGTTGTCGCCATGAATCCGGGCGCGCTTGTCATCCAGAAATCGCACCAGATACACAGGCTGGCCAGCCAGACCGGCTTGCTGAAGCCGTTCACGAGTCGCCATGAGTGAGTGGTCCGCTTCTTCCAGAATCGCGTTCGCTCTGGCTTCTTTACCCAGGCGTTTGCCCAGGGCGAGCAGGTTCTCACGGGCTTTTGTCCAGGGGTTGGAGCCAGCCTCATACGTGGTCTGAACCCATGTGGGGGCAATGTTCCGCAAGGCAGGCACAGCAGCCTGCAAATGGCTGCTGACCAGAATCAGGTCCGGATTCAGCGAGCGAATGGCTTCCAGGTTGGGTGATTGCCTGCGGCCAGCGGATTTAACCGAATCGGGCAGCCGGGGGTAGCCAACCCACCGGTCATACCCCTCCCGCTCGGCGACCGCAACGGGGGTGATCCCCAGCGCTAACAGATGCTCGGCCAGCCACCAGTTCAGCACCACAATGCGTTGGGGTACAGGGCCGGAAATGGCTGAATTTGTTGCCCCGCTCGCTGCTGCGCCAAGGCTCAGGGTGCTGCAGAATATCAGAAGAAGCAGAGCCCGCGACGCGGGCCCTGTTGGCTGCCGTGCAAACATAGATCAGTAATCTACGGCGTAGGTCAGTGTAAAGGTACGGCCCTGGCCCTTGAAGTCGTACGGCTCGTATGCAAAGCGGGCTCCGTAAAACAGCTGAGCACGCTGGCCCCAGACAGTCTGATACTGCTTATCCAGCAGGTTGGTGACGGCGAGGTTCAGCCGGCCTACAGGCAACTGGCGTTCCGCCTGCAGGTCAAGCAGAGTCACCCCATCGACTTCCCGGTCCTGGTCGTCTTCAATATCAAAGCTGTGGCTGGCTTGCAGACGAACCTTGTTCAGGTTGTCCTGCCACTGGGTAAAGACGGTTGCCTTCGGCAGGCTGGCATAGGTTACTGCGTTCTTTTCCCACTTACCGTTGGCATCCTTAACTTCTGATCGGATGTAGTGGCCCGTGGTCCCCACAGATACCTGCTCGGTCGCCCTGAAGGCAAGGCTGCCTTCAATGCCGTAATCACGGGTTTTGGCATCGGTGATTTCAATTTGCAGGTTGCTGTTTGCCTTGGCTTCTTTGTCAGACCAGGTGTAGTAGGTTGCCACCTGAGCGTCCCAGCGGTTTTTATAGGTGCGCCAGCCCAGTTCTACCTGATGCGTTTTCAGGCCGGGAATGGCGTTATCGTCGATATCCAGGTAATCGGTAAGCACATAACGACCACCCTGAATGGCGTAGGTACCCCGGCCGGCAACCTTACCCGGGTCTGGAATTTCAAAGCCCTGGCTGTAGTTGGCCCAGATTTGCTGGTCGTCGGTCAGGTTGTAAATAGCCCCTGCGTTTACGAGGGAGACATCGTAATTATTCTCGCCACCGGGTATGGCGTCGGCGCCCGTTACCAGCCCCCGCTCAACAGCGACCTGTTGAGTGGTCGGCACAAAATCCTGCATTTTCAGGGTCGAGTATCGCTGGCGAATGCCGGCGTTCAGCTGCAGCTTGTCCGTAGCCTGCCATTCCGCCTGCAGGAACGCTGCGATACCGTCTACGCGATAATCGGGGTAGCGGGGTACGGTGAAGTCTTCTTCGAAAACCAGCCCGCCACTGCCGTAAGCCAGGGCATTATCAAACACCATCTGGCTTGCGGAAAAATCTTCCCGGTCCAGATCGATGCCGTAGCTCAGCTTAAGGTCCCCCAGATCTTTGACCAGCAATGCTTTTATCAGGTGCTGATCCGTATTCTGTTGAGAGGCGCCATAATAACTGCGAGCTGGATCCAGCTGTCCGGCATTATTAATGGACGGATAGGGGTAGGGATGAAAGCTGGAAGCCTCGTGACGGGTAGAAACCTGCAGATAGGCGGTGTGGCCCAGAAAATCCAGGTTCTGGTATGACGCATTCAGCAAATAGCGATCGGTTTCAGGCGACCGGTCTGAGGTAAAGCCCGAGCGGATTTCCGGATCGGTGCGTTCACTCAGGTTCGGACCCAGCCACAGCCCCTTGTGGCCCATGTAGCGGGAGTCGTAAAGCTGGGCGGTCAGGCTCAGACTCTGATCATTGTCGATGCGGAACTGGGTGCTGCCCATGATATCAACGCTGCGGTTGTACTGCAGGTCGGTCTGCGTGATGTCCGGAAGAATCTGATTGCCGTTGCCATCGAACATGGCGCCGTTATCCTGCACCGCAATAGCCAGGCGGCCCTTGAGGTTATCACTGCCACCGCTGATTGACTGGCCCATGCGGTATTTACGGTCTTCAGAATCGTTAAAGCCGCTGGAGACGCCCAGTTCGGTGCTGAAACGTGCCTCGCCGGCCTCACCCTTTTTAGTGATGATGTTCACGATGCCACCGGTACTGCCACCACCGTAGATAGCCGTAGCGCCAGAGAGCACTTCAATGCGTTCAATATTGAAGGGGTCAATACTGTCAAACTGCCGGCTCAGGCCCCGGGAGCCATTCATGGAAACGCCATCAATCATGACCAGCACACTTCGGCCGCGAACATTCTGGCCAAAATTGGTGCGGGTTTCCGGGGCCAGGTCCATACCGGGAACCAGTTTACCCAGTACGGTTTTCAGGTCCTGACCGCTGCGGAACTGCTGCTCAAGCTCTTCTTTTTCAAGAACCCAGACAGAGCCTGGAATCTGGCTGATCTGTGCTGGTGCACGGCTGCCAACCACCACCAGTTCAGACAATGACTGTGGCGCGGCACTGGCCATCATGGGCGCGGCCAGCAGCAGAGCGATGGATGATGACAGTAACGAGGGCTTTTGCACTCCGGGGTTTCCAGAAAAGATCACAACGCTGACTCCTGATGTAATATTAAAATAAAGGCGCAAGTGTAAATGATTATCATAAAGATTCAATGATTAATGAATGACTGAGAGCATTCGGAAGTTGGCTGGGGGGTGTTGGCGGCTGGCTTGCTGAGCCAGCATAAAGGCTGCTGGCTTTCGGAAACCGGATAGCAGGCTTTGCCTGTCAGGTGGTTCACGATAACTGCAGATCGCCAGCACAGAAGGCTGAGCTGGGCATCGGCAATGCCGTGGCTGAGGCCGCCCTGATTAACCGCGTAAACGGATCGGTAATCCGGGCCCTGCCAGGAACACCTGAAATGTCTGTCCAGTTGGGGCTGCCCGTCGCTGGTGGTGTTCAGTTCCGGAGCCAGAGGGGCCATGCACTCGGGCAGGCCATGTTCAAATCCGGTGCAAAGCAGCAACCGGTCTGCCCGAAACTCTTCGAACTGCTCATCCATACGGTTGCGAACCAGCAAGAGCATGGGCTTGCCATCTGTGACAGCATAAAGCGTGCGACCGGGCAGCAACTCTGGTGTGGGAACATCCGGGTGGTTTAAGCCATATTCGTAGAGTGCCTGAAACAGTGCCTTCAGTGTGTCCGGAGATATGCCATCAGCGGCCAGTTTCTGATACCGGAGAATATCCTTGCGCTGCTGCTCACTGAGGCTCTGAAAGGCCCCGACATACTCTGGTGTGAAGTACAGATTGGTGAACGGAGTTTCATCCAGCGGCTCGAAATTTGGCCGCCGTGAAAGCCAGCGAATGCTGGCGGGTGTTCCCCATAACCCGTTCAGCAAGCCAAGCATGATTTCAGCACCAGACTGGCCACCCCCGATGACGGCCACATGCTCGCCTGAAAAATCGCGGCGTTCATTCATGATGTTAATGCAATGAAGACGACGCTCCGGCGGCAGATACTGGCAGGCCTCCGGAATGTGAGGGCGGATTCCGGTGCCGATACACAGGTTGCGGCTAAGAACCGGGCGGTTCAGGCCCTGTATACTGAGTTCGAACAGATCGCCATTAAAATGCACAGATTGCACGGAGTGGTCGAAGTGCAGGCTGCCAAGGTTACCGGCAACCCAGCCAAGGTAGTCTGCATATTCCTTGCGGCTGATGGCGGGCATATCGGCGCTCATGAACTGATAAAAGCGCCCCTTTTGCACCAGATAATTAAGGAAGCTGTGAGGGTTGCAGGGGTCTGCGCCGGTTACCAGGTCTTTCAGGCAGGATGTCTGTAACCGTGCATCCGGTAGTTGCATGCCCGGGTGCCAGCTGAAGGCAGGCTTCGTGTCAAAAAACGAGGCCCTCACGCGTGGGTGTTTGTCCAGAAGGGCTGCAATGCTGAGGTTGGCGGGGCCAATGCCGATTCCGGCAAAATCGAGAACATCCTTGGTCATGACAAAACTCCGTGGGTTAGGCAGGCATTAGTTTGGGTGTGTAGCGGGTTTGGCAGGCGCGGGCCAAGTGCCGGCCTGGGGCGCTCGGCATCATCCGCATAGCCAATCTGAAAACGCACTTTGTTCAGACAGACACGTTCCATTTCCGGACGCAGCAGATCAAACTGGGCAAACTGCGGCTGCAAGCCCGGGTGGGCCGCCTGATAGCGCAGGATGCGTTCGCGCAGAAGCTGGTAGAAACGTGTTTCAGGAAAGCCAGTGCTGGCTTCCAGTAATGGAGAAAGAAAGCGCAGGCCGGTAACCAGATGCCCTGTGTACAGGTCGTGCACAAGATGCCTGGCGGGCAGCCGGCTCAGGGCGTTAATGATAGGTTCCGGAACGCCTGCCTGCTCCGGTAGTTCGCTGTCAACCAGCCTCAGGTCCCCATGAAAATCCTTGATAACCACTCGCTCTGGCAGATAATGCCGGAAAATGACACCGAGGTTCTGGCCATGGGCCACCAGGCCAACGCCATACCCACACAGCAGGTGGTATAAAGGCAGGGTTACCCGGTCGAACAGGCGTGTCAGCCACTGCTCAGCACTCACGCCTGACCGTTGAATGATCTCCGATACCAGCGGCATGCCCCGGGCGTCTGTTTGCATGAGCACTGCAAAAATCCAGCCCCGTTCGCCGGGCCCGGTCTTGCTGGCCAGGCTTTCACGCCAGACCGCGCCTGCCATCTCCGGATAGCGATAGGGTGTACCCGCGATCTGCTGTTGATGAGGCTGGGGCAGGTATACGCCGCCGAGTTCTTTCTGAACCCTGAGTCCCGACTGAGCAAGATACGGGTCTGAGGCCGCGACGGATGCCAGCCACCGGGACAGTTCCGGTGCCAGTGCCATGGCCTGGGAGGGAATGCCCCGGTAGCAGGAAGTGTTAAGAATGGACAGCGCCAGCTTCAGATCACACTGGCCGGGGTGTACGCTGTTTGACAGCGTGCGTATGGATTGCTGGGGCAGGTAGCGGTGCCCGCATTCGCCAAGGTCAACCAGCGTGCCAGCGTGTAATAACGTGGCGTACTGGCTCTGAATATAACGCTGCCACTGCCACGGGTGTACCGGCAGCAAGTGCCAGTCGGCAGAGGCCAGGTAATCGGCCAGCCTGTGTTGGTCTTCATCGGCCAGGCATTGTTCCGGGGCGGGGGCACCATAGCAACGCACGCCGCTGGCCCGGTGCAGCGCCAGCCAGCGCACCTGAAAGGGCATTCTGGCTTCAGGGCTGTACGTGGCCAGATCATGGCTCCCCCAGCCTATGCGCCCGCGATTTGCCACCACTTTCGGGTGGCCATCCAGCAAACCTTCCAGCTCCTCCGGTGGCAGATCGACCATTGCCGGCGCATCCAGGCTTGCCAGGGTTTGCTGTCGGATCAGGTCACCGGCCAGAGTGTTGTTCAGCTCCTCAACAAATTGCCCAAGGGTGATGTCGTTTATACCCAGTTGTTTCCGGCAGTCCAGTATCAGTTGCACCGCATCGGTGGCTGGGTATTCGTCCCGTACAATGGAATTTGATTCAATGCACAGGTAATCCCAGGGTGTGCGGCGGGCGTTAAACCGGTAAACCGGGCCATCAGAGATTATCTGATACTGCTTTTCAGTGATCGGCTCTGCCGTAAGCAGCCCTTCATAGGTGCATTCCGCAAGAGCTCTGGCCATAAGGCGGTGATTGACCGCCTGCCAGCAGGATGCATAGCTCATAAACTCTGTTCCTGTGGTTTACAGACGGGTTTGGGTGAAAAACGCTTCTCGCTCATTGCGCAGCAGCGCTGCCCGCTTGTGGGGGAAGTCAAACTCGCGGAGTTTCTCCCAGCTGGTGGTCTGCGTGTGTCTCAGCATGGCCTGGTTGTCGGCCTGAGGTTCGCCCCACAATTGTCGGGTTCTGGGCTCGTGGAGAAACAGAAAGTGGCAAACTGCATTAAGCCAGTGAGGCGTCTGGCCTTTGCCAAGAAATTCGGGCTCCCCGACCAGTACATGAACGCCCTGATCAAAAGCGTCGGCATCGCAATGGGGCCCAAGGCGATCTTCGGGAACGTAATAGGCTTCGAAGTACCCGACCGCCTGGCCATCGGCCTCCAGTATCAGTGGCAGGCTGTGTGGGTCCGCCCGGCGATCAGCCAGCATGGCGTCCAGTTGCCTGCGGCTCCAGGGGTATTCCCAGTAGCGCGCTATCCGTGGGTCGTTTTGCCAGCGGTGAAAGCGTTCGCCGTCTTCCTGAACGGTTGCCTGCCGAAGGGTGACTGTTTTTTTCAGGCCCGGGACAAAGCGCCGGTAAAGAATGTCGTCGTTGCGTGATGGGCGCACCGGGTGGGAAATACCACCGGTTTGCGTAATGCGCTCAGGAATCACCGGCCAGAGCGCCGGCGGTAACCAGTTTTCCCGCACTTGATAAAACGCGCACTTATCCAGCGATGCGGTATGCCCGGTGCAGGACCAGGCGGGGTGCGTTGTTTCAAAAAAGGGTATCGCGGGCTGGTGGACGGTTATCCGCGCAAGGGCCAGCTCATAAAACAGTGCGTCCAGTATGCGGTGGCTGGTGCCGGCACTCATGTCCGGGCCTTCCAACTGTTGTATGTGCCCGGTTTCTTCTGTTCGTTCATAGTTTGCCTGCCAGCTCTGGCCATCAAGCGATACCAGTAACTGTTGCTGGCTGGCAGAGACGGTCAGATCAACGGGGGAGAGTTTGCAGGTCATAGAGCGTTTCGTCCTTGTGAATGAGTGAGGCATTAAAGTAAGCCGCGGTGTAAGGCACCCGTTGATGGGTGTGCTGGTAAGCGAGGGAACTGATCAGAGGATTGGGTAATAAGTGATAGATGGCGGTCGGATCCTCCAGTGTATTTTCATTCAGCGCTTTCAGGCAGCAGAGCAGATTGTTTTTGGCGTAAAGTTCCGGGCTGTGCAGCAGATAGTCGATTGCGCCGGTGTCGAGCGGTTGCCCGGCTGCCTGCAGTTCCAACCATTGCCTGAGCGACTGCCAGAGCAGGCTTTCCGTGCACAGGCCCGCGGCAGCAAGTGCTGTGATGACATTGAATGTGCTGTTGATGAACAGGTAGTAACAGAACAACCGGATAGCCCGGTTGTCTGGCAGTTCGTTGGCCGAGCTCCGGATCAGCGGCGGCATAACGGAGCCGAAACACTGGCGGGCCAGTGAGGAAAAGCCGGTGCCCTGGCAATCACGAAACCAGACGGCGACAGGCTGAAACTGCTCGTCCAGCTTCAAAATCAGATTTTGCTGGTGAGCACCGAACAGCAGGCCAAGATTGCTCTGGGCGTCCAGCAGGGGTTTTACCGCCAGATTCAGATACGTCTGAAACCAGTGCCTGGCACCCGCCTCACCAGTCCCTCTGGCTCTTAAAGCAAGGCCAAGACGTGACAGGCCGGTGTCCGGGGCATCCTGTAACAAGGTGGCCAGTACCTCGCACCCTTCCGCCTGCTGCCCGCGGAAGTGATTGTCGCGGAACACCAGTGTGGTTTCCGGCAGTGGCTGGTCCTGCTCGTCGCAGATGGCAACAGAGGCTGGCTCGGTCAGTATGGAAAAAGCCGGGTGCCGGCCAAGCCACGCCCGGGCCGCAGGCGTTGTGAGTAATTTTGCCAGCGCCGGGCCACGGCTGGCTTCCTCAGGCTGCAGGTGCCGGATAGAGTTGGTAAGCCGTACTGACAGTGAAAACTTCAGCATCCAGTCGTGATTCTCTGACCAGATAGCCCGCAGCGACGATGTAGCTCGCCAGCGGCCACAGTCTATTCCCAGAAACCGGACGTGGCCTTCAGCCTGCAGTCTGCGGATAACCGGGTGGGCCTGCCAGTGCTGGTGCTGGTAGGGATGGCAGGGGATCAGACAGTGGCCGGCAGGGCGAGCCGTGCGCAGGCTGCTGTCACAGGTGGGGGAGGTGCTTTCCAGAATTGGCTCCACCAGACTGCTCAGGGTGTGTTTTCCCGCAATGTGGCAGTGCAGATAATCCCGGTGCACGCTGTACCAGGCCAGTGGGAAATGGCATCCGAACTCCGGTGCAAATATCCGGGCCTCGCTGGAACTCATATTGCCGCGGTCTTTCGGGCAGGGGTGAATCGAGTGGCCGTTTACCAGGGCCTGTTCAGCCTCAATAAACGCGAGTGCCTGCCCGGGCCGGCGGCCTGGTGGGTGTTCAGCCTGATAATCAAGCGCCTGCGCCAGGTTGTCATCACTGTGCACGACTCGCTGCCAGAAGTTTGCCAGTGCCTCGGTTGTGGTCTGTGTTTTCAGCTCGGGCAACGAGAGCGTCCAGTCAACGGCTTGCTGGAATTCTATCGGGTGGGCCCCTTCACCTTGGTCGAGAAGCGCACGGGGGCCAAGAATATGCCGCCCGCCCTGGCTGTGGAACTGGCAGGGTAGTAACAGGGTTTCGCAAGATTCCCGGTTGGTTATTGAAAAATAGGACCCATCCTGGTGAAACGGCCAGGGTCCGGTTTCCCGGAGCAGGGCGTTGAAGTACGCGTTCAGAGAGGGTGTGAAACAATGTGCAGATGTGGTCATGACGAAATCCTTGTCAGGATGAATTGCAAAAAACAGTAATATAAATGATAATTATTCGCAACAAGGAAAGAGAAGCGACAGGTTTGACCATCTGATCGGTATGCATGCTGACAAAACAGGAATGAGTGGTTTGGGAATTTGTTGATGGGTGTAAGAGGAATGGATGCCTGGGGGCCGGTGCTGGTCATGGGGTTGTTACAGTCAGCGCTGGCGGCCTGCCTGCCATGGCTGATTGAGCATACGGGTATCAGTGCCGGAGGCTGGGCTCTGTTAATGTCGGCCGGCATGGTGCCGGTGTTGCTGGGAGCTCCCCTATGGGGGCGGGCGGTTGACCAGCGGGGCGCGCATCACGTTATTACCCTGGCTGCGGTATCGGTACTGGCGGGGTTTGGTCTGATACTGGCCGTGCTTTTGTCCGGAGTGACGGGAGAACTGGCAGCGGGGTGGTTGCTTGTTGCACGGTTAATGCACGGCATAGGTGCTGGCGGTGTATTTCCGGCGGCCCAGCGCCTGGCAACAATGGGTGCGGCTCCTGAGCAGTGGCGGGTAAAGCTGGCACGGTTACAGGTGGCTGTTCATGGCGGCCGCCTGGTAGGCCCGGTTCTGGTTACTCTGGCGGCCTTAACCGGCGTGATGCCGGTTTTATCGTTTGCCGGCATTCTGGCACTGGCGCTGGTGATCGCAAGCTGGCAGGTAACAACCGTTCCTTCGGGAGCGCCCAGGGCGCCCGGCGACAACCGTTCGCTGCCCTGGAGAACAGACTGGCCGCTGTATCTGATGGCGCTGGTGTTAACAACCTGGGTTGGTGTGCTGCAATTTGTGATCGGCCCGGTGTTGACCTGCATTGCCAATGTGCCGGCAGCGGTCGGCGCCACACTAACGGCCACAGCGTTGATCATTGCCGCCGTTATCGGGCTGGTTGCCGGGCCACTGGTACATAGCCGGGTCCGGTCACCCCGCGTGCTTGCCGCCTGCTGGTTTATCAGTTTCACTGGTGCGGGCAGCCTGCTGCTGGTGGCCGATTCGGTTATGCTTGTCTATATCGGGACAGGGGCTTTGGCGTTGGGAATTGCCATTCTGACGCCCTGGTATGGTACCCGCCTGAGGTTGAGCCATCCTGGAAACCAGGGCGCGATTGGTGGCCGGCTTACCAGCCTGCACACGCTGGGCTATATTGTGGGTACGTTGACCGGTGGCTGGTTACTTGAGCAAAGCCCGGACAACGCCCTGGCTGTGTTCGTGATTCTGCCCCCGGTGCTGTTGCTGCTGGCGATGCTCAGTGAACCTGTGGCAGGCAGGCATCAAACAGCCGGCTGACCAGAACCGGTACGGCGGTTTCCACGCGCAGTATGCGGGCGCCCAGATGAACGCTCTGACACCCTGATTCGTTGAGTTTCTCCACTTCATAACCGGTGAACCCTCCCTCAGGACCAACGCAAAGCAGGGTCTGGGTGTTCACATGTACCGGGCAGGGTGTGTCAGTGCCGGGATGAGCCACAAGGGCCAGCTTACCGGTAACCAGTTCGGGCAGTTCATCTTCCACGAAGGGCTTGAAACGTTTTCGGATATGCACTCCCGGCATCACGGTATCTTTGGATTGTTCAAGGCCCAGAGTGAGGTTTTCACGGAGGTTCTCATCCGATAACCAGGGGGTTTGCCAGAAGCTTTTTTCCACCTTGTAGCTGTTAATCAGCCAGATATCTTTCACGCCAAGCGCTGCGCAGGTCTGCAACACCCGGCGGAACATTTTCGGGCGGGGCATGGCAAGCACGAGCGTGAGTGGCAGTCCGGGCGGTGGTGGCTGATCAAAGACTACCGTCAATTCGGCTTCGGACTCCGTCAGGCGATGTATCTCGCCGGTTCCGATATCGCCATTTACCCGGCCTACCGGTATCTGGTCGCCAACGGCAGCTTTACGCACTGCCTGCAGGTGGGTGAGGCGTCGTCCGGTGAGCAGAACCTGAGTCGGGCTTATGAAATCTTCATCAAACAGCAGCGCCAGATTCATTCGCCAGATGGCCCTTCTGCATCTTCCGGATCCGCAATCTCCCGTCTGGCAAGACGGCCGAAGATGATCCCGAACTCGAACAGAATCCACATGGGTACGGCCAGCAGGGTTTGAGAAATAATATCCGGAGGGGTCAGTAGCATGCCGATGATAAAGCAGGCAACGACAACGTATGGGCGCTTCGCGGCCAGGTCGTCTGCGGTGGTCATGCCGGTCAGGATCAGCAGTACGGTGGCGATGGGAATCTCAAATGCGACCCCGAAGGCAAAAAACATTTTCAATACGAAGTTCAGGTAGCTGGTGATATCCGGTAACTGAACGATGCCCTCCGGGCCGATGGCTGTAAAAAAGCCGAACACCAGGGGGAACACCACGTAATAGGCAAAGGCAGCCCCCAGATAGAACAACAGAATAGAGGTGAACAGCAGAGGGAAGGCCAGGCGCTTTTCATGGGCGTATAGGCCCGGCGCAATAAAACTCCAGAGCTGGTACAGAATAATGGGAATGGCCGCAAAAACGGACAGCACCAGCGCCAGTTTTAACGGGGCAAAAAAGGGCGATGCCACATCTGTGGCAATCATGGTCTGGCCCACCGGCAGCAGGTCTCTCAGTGGCTCAGAGAGCCACAGGTACAGCTCGTTGGCGAACGGATAAATCGCCGCAAAGCAGATAATAACGGCCAGCACCATTTTGAGCAGGCGGTTACGCAGCTCCAGCAAATGCTCGATCAACGGCATTTCCTGGTAATCGGAACCGGTTTGGTTGTCGTCTGGCTTGCTGGTCATGAAGGTTTGTCCGAGGAATCCTGCCCGGTGGCCGGTTGTTCAGTGTTACTGCTTTCTTCCGGTGGTTTCTCAGTGGCCTTGGGTGAGGGGGCGTGCTTCTTCAGGTTCAGGGACGAACCAATAGACTCACTTTCTGAGCGCACCAGGTGTTCGTATTTTTTGGCTTCATCCAGCGCACCGCGTACGGTGTCCTTCACATCGTCCAGCCCCACGTCGCCCGCCTTTCGCAGTTCTTCCCGAAGCTCCTCTGCCTTGAGCTGGCTGTCCAGCTCGGAGGTGAACTGGCTGACCATGCGCCGGGCAGCGCCTACCCAGCGGCCAGCTGCGCGGGCCGCGGCCGGTAACCGCTCGGGGCCCAGTACCAGCAGCGCAATAATGCCGCAGATCAGAAGTTCAAGAAAACCAATATCAAACATTCAGCCCGGTCTCAGCTATGGGACTTGTCTCGTGGTTTGTCTTTTTCTGCAGCCGGCGAACCGGATGACTTGTTGCCTTTCTCAAGAGAGTCCGGGTCGGTGTTTTTGTCATCGCTATCGTCTTCGTTCATGGACTTTTTGAAGCCACGAATGGCACCGCCGAGATCGCCACCAATGTTTCGCAGTTTCTTGGTTCCGAACAGCAGGATAACAATGCCGAGTACAATAAGAAGTTGCCAGATACTGATGCCCATTCAGAGGACCCTCACGTTGTTGATTCTGTTCCGTGCAATTGTACGGCAACAGGCTGTGTTTTCGGAAACCTTCATAAGAGGTACCTACAGATTATTCGCTGCGGGAGGCTTTTTCTTCCAGCCCGGAAAGATCAAACCTTCTGCCCAGCTCATCCAGGATGTCTTTCGGGCCCAGCCCCAGCCGGGATAGCATAACCAGGCTGTGGAACCAGAGATCGGCCGTTTCATACACCAGATGGGAAGTGTCGCCCGACCGCTCTGCATCTTTGGCGGCAAGCAGCGTTTCCGTGCACTCCTCTCCAACCTTCTCAAGAATTTTATTCAGCCCTTTAGCGTGCAGGCTGGCCACGTAGGAGCTTTCAGGGTCGGCCTGCTTTCGCTCTTCCAGTACCTGTGCCAGGCGTTCTAGTAGGTCGCTCACGCGGTGCTCTCCTTAATGGTTGCCGTAGATGGTCTTCGGGTCTTTAAGAACCGGCTCAACGCTGACCCACTCGCCGTTTGTCAGGGCCCGGTAAAAACAGCTGCGCCTGCCGGTATGGCAGGCAATGCCACCTTTTTGTTCCACTTTCAGCAGAATAACGTCTTCATCGCAATCCAGACGAATGGCTTTTACCTGCTGTTGATGGCCGGAGGTTTCACCCTTGCGCCACAGCTTGTTGCGTGAGCGCGACCAGTAGACGGCCTGGCCCTCTTCAGCTGTAAGGCGAAGCGATTCGCGGCTCATCCAGGCCATCATCAGAATCTCACCGGTGTCGGCATCCTGGGCAATGGCGGGAACCAGCCCGTCAGCATTCCAGCGAATGGTGTCCAGCCAGGTTGATGTGCTTATGTTGCCGGTTGTGTTACTCATGTTGTCTTGTCCGATTCAGGTGTGAACAGGTGTGCCTATCGGCTGCCGCGCCATAGCAGTACGCCAGCACCTGCCGCCAGCGCCCAGCTCCATACAGGCAGCCCTTCCACCCAGGCCTGAGCTTGTGGTTGGGTGCCTGCAATCGCGGCGATAATCAAAACCAGTGCCATCAGGCCGGTGCGCCGGCGCTTGTCGGCGCGTGCCTGTTGCTCCCGGAGAAAGGTCAGGGTGGCATGCTCTTGCTGCTGTGGCGCACCGCCGTGTCGTATCTGCTCCAGGGCATCATGCACCAGTTGGGGCATCTCGGGAGACTGTTCCAGCCAGGAGGGCAGGTGGGTCTGCAGGGTTTTTATCAGGCCTGCGGGGCTAATCCGCTTGCGCATCCAGGTTTGCAGGAATGGCTGCGCGGTGCTCCACAGGTCCAGCTCCGGGTACAACTGGCGGCCCAGCCCTTCCACGTTCAGCAGGGTTTTTTGCAGCAGAACCAGTTGTGGCTGCACTTCCATGTTAAACCGGCGTGCAGTCTGAAACAGGCGAAGCAGAAAATGGCCGAATGAAATATCTTTCAGCGGCCGCTCAAAGATAGGCTCGCAGACGGTCCGGATAGCGGCTTCAAATTCATTCACTCTGGTATCTGGCGGTACCCAGCCAGACTGTATGTGCAGCTGCGCAACCTGTCGGTAATCCCGCTGGAAAAAGGCCAGCAGGTTGCGGGCGAGGTAACTCTGATCATCCGGGGCCAGGGTGCCGACAATGCCAAAATCAATGGCAATGTATTTAGGGTCGGCCGGGTTGGATACATCCACAAAAATATTGCCCGGGTGCATATCGGCATGGAAAAAGCTGTCGCGGAATACCTGAGTAAAGAAGATTTCTACGCCTTTTTCCGCCAGCACTTTCATATTCACGCCGGCCGCCTGAAGGGCCGGAACATCGGCAATGGGAATGCCGTGAATGCGCTCCATCACCAGAACGGTTTTGCGGGTGTAGTCCCAGTCGATAAACGGAATATAGATGAGTGGTGAGTTTTCAAAATTCCGGCGTAGCTGGCTGGCATTGGCAGCTTCGCGCTGCAAGTCCAGTTCGTCATGGATGGTGGCATCGTAATCTTCAACCACCTCAACCGGATGCAGGCGCTTGCCCTCGGCCCAGTATTTCTCAAGTAAACCGGCCATCAGGTACATCAGGGCCAGATCCTGCCGAATCACGTTTTCGATACCCGGGCGCAGTACCTTCACCACCACCTGCTGGCCATTGCGCAGTGTTGCTGCGTGTACCTGGGCGACGGACGCTGATGCCATAGGGTCCGGGCTGAACTCTTTGAACAGCTCGGTCACCGGTGCCCCCAGCGAGGTCTCGATGATGGTTCTGGCGGTATCGCTGGGAAAGGCGGGAACCCGGTCCTGCAGCAGCTTCAGTGACTCTGCCATGTCGTCTGGCAGCAGGTCCCGGCGGGTAGACAGAATCTGCCCGAACTTGACGAATACCGGCCCCAGTTCTTCAAGCGCCAGGCGCAGGCGATCGCCCCGGCTGAGGTCCGATTTTGGAAACAGGTGCCAGGGTGCCAGAAAAAAGAAAACCTTCAGTGCAGGCGGTAACTCTGCCAGAGGCAAAAACATATCCAGCCGGTAACGGCAAAATACCCAGGCAATTCGGAACAGGCGTTGCAGGCGGGTCACGGGTTCTCCGGTGCGTTAGTGTTATGGCGGTTTTCAATGTCGCCAAGGCGTGCGTCCAGTTGCTCCATGCGCTGGTTCAGAGCCTCAATGTCTTCAAAGGTGGCGTTAAGTTCCCTGTGTCCCGGCAGCAGCCTGCTTTCTTCGTGCACGTATTCTTCAATATTGGCATTCAGTGCGCCAAATGCCTGCCTGCTCCAGCGAATGGCTCCGCGCACGCGCTTGCCAAGAAAGTGAGCAGGTACATCGCCAGTGTGTACGGCAATGGCCGCCTCCCAGTCGGGGTTTAACTGCTGAAGTGCCTGTTGCAGTTGCCCGGCCAGATGGGTGTCGCCAGTGAGTTCAAGCCGGCCATCGTGCATTACCTGTTCGTCGCCGGATGCCAGCGCGGCAAAGGCCAGTGGCTTTCCGGTGATGGTCAGGGCCGGGTTATGCGCTGGCTGGCTGCTGACCAGAACCCGCTCGCCGGCGCTGTGCAGTGAGCAGGTGAGCGCCACGGGTGCCGTGATGTGCAGCTGAATGGGGTTGTTCAGAATGCCCAGCAGCATACGCCGGCCCGCCGGATCAAGCTCGAGTGCGCTGTTCAGCGCCCGCTCGATCACCGTGGAGGTTGCGGCAAGCAGCGTCGGGCCGGGAAACATCAGGGCTTGATTCCCACATGCAGAGCGACAATGCCGCCGGTCATGTTGTAGTACTTGCAGTTTACCAGGCCGGCGTTTTCCATCATGCCTTTCAGGGTGTCCTGATCCGGGTGCATGCGAATGGACTCAGCCAGGTACTTGTAGCTTTCACTGTCGCCGGCGATTAACTGGCCCATCAGGGGCAGCGCAGTAAATGAGTAGGTGTCATAGACCTTGCTCAGTAATGGGTTAGCCGGTTTGGAGAACTCCAGTATCATCAGCTTGCCACCGGGTTTCAGCACCCGCGTCATGTCACGAAGGGCCTGATCCTTATCAGTAACATTGCGCAGACCAAAGGCGATGGACACCGCGTTAAAGTTGTTGGCTGGAAACGGCAGGTGCTCGGCATCGGTCTGTACATACTCAATGTTTCCAACGTACCCGCGGTCTGTCAGCCGGCTGCGGCCAACCTGCAGCATGGAGGCATTGATATCAGCCAGTACCACTTTGCCGGCAGGGCCGACCAGATCGGAGAATTTCATGGTGAGATCGCCGGTGCCTCCGGCAATATCCAGAACCTGATAGCCCGGGCGCACGCCGGAAAGCTCGATGGTAAAACGCTTCCACAGGCGGTGAATGCCCATGGACATCAGGTCGTTCATGAGATCGTATTTGCCGGCCACACTGTGAAATACCTCAGCAACCTGGCTTGCTTTCTGGCTTTTCGGTACATTGCGGAAGCCAAAATGGGTGACATCATCTGCCCGTTCGCCGGATGGTGCCTGGTTGGCTGGCGTTTGCTGCTCGCTCATGGGGGTCGTCCTGTCTGAATCTGAACCCGTATTCTAACGGTTGGCGGGGTGGCTACAAGAGTCGCCACAGGTTTAATACCGTCTTACACTGTAAAACTGACACATTTCCAAGAGAAAACTGATCTATGTCTGTTATTGACATTCGCCGTTCCCACGATCTTGATAAAGAGCACGCCCGAAGTGCTGCAGAAGCGCTGGCAAAAGATCTGTCCCAGCAGTTCGACGTCAGTTACCGGTGGGACGGAGACGTGCTCCGGTTCAAGCGCAGTGGTGTGAAAGGCCAGTTGACCATTGAGCACTCCGCACTGCACATGCATCTGGAACTGGGTTTGCTGCTCCGGCCGTTCAAACCGAAAATTGAGCAGGAAATCCATTCTCAGCTGGATGAGCTTACCAAAACCTGAGCATAGCCAGAACGTCCGGGTTACACGTTACACGTTACCCGGTAGCCGGAACGGGTCCGGGTGATGGCTCAGAATGTTTTCCATTACCCGGCTCTCTCTTGAGACCAATCGCTCGATAAGATGCTGCACATTGTCCATGCTCCGGAACGCGGTGTACCCTCGATGCAGGAAATTGTGCAGGTCGGTCAGCCCGGCCATGTCTGCAGGTGCTCTGCTCATAGCCAGTAGCCAGCCAAGTGTGCGGTTGCGAACGTAGCGGTCCAGTTGCCGTCCGGCATCGGCTACCAGTTGAATCTGGCGCGCCCGCTGTTCCAGAAGCCTGCTGGACCGGTAGGCCTCGCAGTAATGATGAGTGGTCAGGTTGGCGGTATCAATACGCTGGTCGTGACAACGCTCGGTGAGCTCCAGATCCAGTTGCTGAGTAATCAGGTTCAGTTCTACCAGGCTGGCAAGGGTGTTGAGCACATTGCCAGGCAACCACTTGACCATTTTCGGAAACACGCGGTCTATATTGTCGTCGCGGCGGGTCATGTTTGCGGGGGCGTACAGGTCTGTCAGTAAAAATTCCAGCCCGGCATGGTAG
>CAYUTG010000036.1:0-17509 GCA_964447555.1 uncultured Marinobacter sp. | reverse complement strand
ACCACACATCCATAGCACCAACCGGCACCATCAGCCTGTCACTGGCAAACAACGCCAGTAACGGGATAGAGCCAAGCTTCTCTCACCACTACGCCCGTAACATCATTCGTGAAGGCCGGAAAACCAAAGAGAAAGTTGATGTTTTCTCCTTTGAGTTACTCGCGTATCGCCACCTCGTTAATCCCGGAGCCATGCCGTTTTCCGAGGATGAAGACAAAAAACTGCCGCCCTACTTCACCACATCAGACGACGTAACGCCTGAGCAGCATGTGGATATTCAGGCAGCGGCTCAGACTTGGGTTGATTCATCAATCTCCAAAACGGCGAATGTTCCTACCGATTTCGCTTATCAGGACTTCAAGAACATTTACCTGTACGCCTACGATAAAGGCCTGAAGGGGTGCACCACGTTCCGCTTCAATCCCGAGGCCTTCCAGGGTGTTCTGGTGAAAGAAAAAGACCTTGAAAACACTCTGTACGAGTTCACCCTGGACGATGGCAGCAAGGTCACCTTAAAAGGTAATGAACAGGTAGAATACGATGGCGAGCTGCACAACGCCGCCAACCTGTTTGACGCCCTTAAAGAAGGCACTTACGGAAAGTATTAATCCGGGAACCCGACACAGGACAGCAATCATGACCGTTAAAATCAGCAATAAAATTGTCGGCTACCGTGTAAAGCAAGCCGACACCGAAACCACGGCAGCGCCGGCACCGGCAGAAATCAAGCCGGTGGAAATGAATGAGTACATCGAGCGGCCTGAGTTTCTGCTTGGCACCACCTACAAGATCAAACCACCGGTGGCCGAGCACGCAATGTACATTACCATCAACGACATTCTGCTGAATGAAGGCACCGACCATGAGAGTCGCCAGCCTTATGAGGTGTTTATCAACTCCAAATCCATGGAGCATTTCCAGTGGGTTATTGCCCTCACCCGGGTTATTTCTGCCGTTTTCCGTAAGGGCGGCGACGTAACCTTTCTGGTGGAAGAGCTGCGCTCGGTGTACGACCCGAACGGCGGTTATTTCAAGAAAGGCGGCGTGTTCATGCCATCACTGGTGGCTGAAATCGGTGCCATTATTGAAAAGCACCTGAAGGCCATTGGTTTGCTTGAATCCGAGGAAATGAGTGAAACCACCAAACGGATTCTGGCCGAAAAACGGGCTGAATTTGAAGCAGAAAGTGCCACGGCCACAAACGATGACAGCGCCGGTGACTACCCCCCCAATGCCACCATGTGCAACAAATGCAGCACCAAGGCGGTCATTGTAATGGACGGGTGTGCTACCTGCTTATCCTGTGGCGACAGCAAGTGCGGATAATGCTGCGGATTATACGTAAATAAGGTACTTACCTTACCTCCGAAAGCCCCGGGAGCACTCGCTTCCGGGGCATTTTTTATGCAGGCCCTGAAACCCTGACACCTGCGGTAATGTCACCTATCCTGATGAAACATCACTATTCAGAAACCAAGGGGGCCATTTATTCATGATTCCGAATACCATGAAAGCCATGGTTCTTACTGGCCACGGGGATATCGACAAGCTTGTGTATAAAGATGTGCCTACACCCGCCCCTGCACCGGGCGAGGTGCTTGTACAGGTAACGGCGACCGCCAAGAACAACACAGACCGGAAGGCCAGAGAAGGGCTCTACCCCACGAAAAAGGGCGAGACCACCTCGTTTCAGATGGGTGGCAAGCCCACCCTCATTTTTCCCCGCATACAGGGCGCCGACATTGCCGGCCGCGTAGTGGCGGTTGGTAACGGTGTTAACCCAGGCAGGATTGGCGAACGGGGACTGCTGGATTTCAACCTGTACGCCGACAACCGCCGGGACATTAACCTGACACCAGACTATTACGGCCACGGTGCAGACGGCGGTTATGCGGAATTTGTTGCCGTTCCCTCCGACCAGTTCCACGCGGTATCAAACGAGACCATCAGCGATGCGCAACTGGCCGCCATGGGTATGTGCTCCTACCAGACTGCCCTGCACATGCTGACTTCAGCCGATATAAAGGCCGGGGAGCGTGTTCTGGTTACCGGGGCCAGTGGTGGAGTAGGTACAGCCCTGATTCAACTGTGCCGGATTATGGGGGCCATACCCTACGCGCTGAGCACAGCAGATAAGGCCAGTGCATTGACAGAGCTGGGCGCAGAAGCCGTGCTGGACCGCACGGATATGGACCGTTTTGTTGAGCGGGTAAAAGCTCAAACCGGCGGCAAGCCCCTGGATGCGGTTATGGACCTGGTTGGGGGCGAGATGACAGATCATTTTATTGACGCCATGATTTTTGACATGAGCGCCCGCAAAACCTACCCCAGGCTGAGCATTGCCGGTGCCAGTGGCGGCAATATCAGCGAGGTTCTGTGGACACGGATTTATCTGTACCAGGTGCGCATTACGGGAGTTTCTCACGGCACCCGGGAAGAGGCGGAACAGCTTGTGGAGTGGATTCGCAACGAGCAATTAACGCCCGTACTGCACGGTGCCTTCCGGCTGTCAGAACTGCATCAGGCAGAGCGGTATTTCATGAACCGCGACAGTCATTACCTCGGCAAAATAGTCATAGTTCCGGATGCCCAGTGGGAGGAGCATGGCAAAGCCTGGTCTCTGGAGAGCAAGGTATGACACAGACACAGCCGGTTATTCAATTGATGGATACCCATGCCGGAGGCGATGTCAGCCGCATCGTTACCGCGGGTATCGAGCCGCTGCCAGGTGACACTGTACGGGCACAGATGGAGTATCTGCGTGATAACGCCGACGGTTTAAGGAAGCTGTTGCTGGAAGAGCCCTATGGCATTCCCGAAATGTCCGTCGATTTGCTGGTGCCGCCCTGCGATCCCCGCGCCGCGGCCGGGTACATCATCATGGAGGTGATGGGGTACCCCATTTATTCCGGCTCTAACACCATTTGTACCGCAACCGCCGTGCTTGAATCCGGAATCGTGCCAAAACAGGAAGGCAAGCTGCGCTTTCTGCTGGAATCTCCGGCCGGGCTGGTTCACATTGAAGCACTGGTTGAAAACAATGTGGTAGAGGCGATTACCTGCGAAGGCCTGCCGAGTTACATTCATACCTACAAAGCCAGCGTCGATGTGCCGGCACTGGGTACAGTAACCTACAGCGTGGCGTACAGTGGCGGGTTCTACGCACTGGTAGATGCAGCCTCGCTGGGGTTCAGTCTCACTCTGGACGAAGAAAGCAGGCTGGCGCAGGCAGCGCACGCGATTGTAGAGGCCATACAGGCGGAGAGAGGCTTTTCTCACTATACCCTTGGTGATGTCGGCCCCCTGCCCTTTCTGCACTTTATGGGCCCGGTAAGCCGGGTTGCCAGCGGCTATTACCGCTCTCGCTCTGCTACCTATGTGCACCCGGGCGTTATCTGCCGGAGCACCACCGGCACAGGTACCTCTGCCCGCCTCGCACTGATGCATCATGAGGGTCTGATCAGCCCGGGAGACCGGCTTGAAACGGTCTCGTTGCGGGAAACCGGCTTTATTGGTGCATTCTCCGCCACACAACAGGAAGGGGACCACCAGGTGGTCAAAAACAACATAACCGGTAAAGGCTACGTTATTGCCCGTTCAGACATTGTTGTGAACTGTGAAGACCCAATGGTCGAATGCGACGGGCTTAGCCACATTCTTAACCCCCACGAGCCGGCCTGAGATGCCCCCGGTTCCTTTATTGCGGGTTATGGGTATAGTTAACTGAAGGCCCGGCTGAATTACCGGGCGTCTGTTAACGGAGACTAGTTATGGCCGGTGGTTGGGCACGTGATGGTGCCGTGCAGGATCAGATAGATGCAAGCATACAAGATGAGGTGGAGCGGGCCAGAAGCCAGTTGAGCAATGGCGAAAGTGCAACCCACTGCGAAGAATGTGATAACCCGATTCCAGAGGCGCGGCGCAAGGCCATTCGGGGCGTTCGTCTATGCGTTGCCTGCCAGAGCGCGCAGGAAAAACAAAACACCTCCGCAGGCGGTATAAACCGACGCGCTAGCAAAGACAGCCAGTTGAGATAGCCAGGACGTATCAGCCCGCCCCTTACCCGCCCGGAATCTGATGAATGGAGGAGCCCCTGTGATTTCAGAAACAGATAAACAATACCTTGCCCGCGCCGTTGAGCTTGCAACCGAGGCTCTGGAGGCTGGCGATGAGCCTTTTGGTTCCGTCCTCGTTGCAGCAAACGGGGAAATCCTTTTTGAAGATCACAACCATGTAGCATCCGGAGACCACACTCGCCACCCTGAATTTGAAATTGCCCGCTGGGCGGCTGAGAACCTGTCACCCGACGAAAGGAAGACTGCAACGGTTTACACGTCTGGTGAGCACTGCCCCATGTGTGCAGCCGCCCATGGCTGGGTCGGCCTGGGCCGGATTGTGTATGCCAGTTCCTCAAAACAGCTGGGAACCTGGCTCGATGAACTGGGTGTACCTGCACCTCCGGTAAAAGGCCTGCCCATTCAGGAGGTCATTCCAGGTGTGGTGGCAGACGGCCCGGTCCAGGGATTTGCAGAAACGATACGTGGCCTGCACCGCCGCCTGCACAACCAGAACTGATACCGAAAGGCACCAGTTAATCATGATTGCTTGATCTGAATCATTTTTAAAGAATCTTAATGAGAATCCTTCGCTTTCCATCTTTTTGAGTTTTCTTCCGAGGTGTATGGTTGTTGCACTTTCTGACAACCCTAGCTGCCACCCAGAGGATTTAAACCGATGGTACGAAAATTCACATCTGCCACTGCAACCACCTGCCTGTTCGCCAGCCTGTTTTTTTCATCGTCGGTATCCGCTGCCGAATACCCCATTGGCCAGCCGCAGCAGGCCAATGGCATGGAGGTGGGTGCAGTGTATCTCCAGCCAGTGATTATGGAGCCTGCCGGCAAACTGCCCGCCAGCCAGGCTGATGTTCACCTGGAGGCAGATATCATGGCTCTGGAAGAAAACCGCAACGGTTTTCCGGTAGGTGCCTGGGTACCCTACCTTACCGTGGACTATACGCTCACCCGTCAGGGCAGTGATAAAACCATAAGTGGCACCTTTATGCCCATGGTCGCAAGCGATGGCACCCATTACGGAGCCAACGTGAAAATGGATGGCCCCGGAAAATACCACCTTACCTATACCATTCACGCCCCCACTTTCCATGGCAAGCCATTCATGCGTCACGTAGACCGGGAAACCGGCGTAGACGAGTGGTTTGAACCATTCACACTTGAGTATGACTTTGTGTTCGCCGGCACCGGCAAAAAAGGTGGTTACTAATGGTGAGCCGAAGCCTGACAACGTTTGCATTTATGTCGGTAATAGCGGGAACGCCCGCTTTTGCCGGCCTGCCGGCTTACAACCTGGAACTGGAAGACGGGGCTCTCAACCCCGAGGTTATCGAGGTGAATGCCGGCGAACGTTTCAAACTTAACATTCAGAACACGGGTAAGGGGCCGGTGGAGTTTGAAAGCACGCGCTTGCGCCAGGAGAAAGTTCTTGGCCCGGGTGCCAGTTCGTTTGTTGTTATTCCTCCCC
Source organism: uncultured Marinobacter sp. (assembly GCA_964447555.1). GTDB lineage: Bacteria > Pseudomonadota > Gammaproteobacteria > Pseudomonadales > Oleiphilaceae > Marinobacter. The sequence continues at coordinate 11,968 of CAYUTG010000036.1, read as the reverse complement.
TGAAACCAGGCACCTACGAATTCTTTGATGAATTTCATTTGCCCGATGCCACAGGCCAGATTATTGCAAAATAGGACGCCCAATGGAGCAAATCATTTTCGTTGTCTGGCGGGAGAGCATTGAGGCTCTTCTTGTTGTAGGCATCCTCTATTCCTGGCTCAGGCAATCCGGTGCTGATGGTGCACTGCGTTACTTGTGGTTTGGTGTTGGCGGCGGGGTTGCCGTTGCCATATTACTGGCCTTCGCCCTGCTCAGCGCTCAACAACTGCTGACAGGTACCGGCCAGGACATTTTCATGCTGGTTATGATGCTCACCGCCTCAGCACTGATTGTTCAGATGGTACTGTGGATGCGCGGGCATGGTGCCGGGCTTCAGCGACACCTGAAGGAGAAAACCCGCGAGGCAGTTGATCATCAGGCCTTCTGGTCTATTTCCGTTCTGGTGGCTGTCGCCATTGCCCGGGAAGGCTCAGAAACGGTCGTTTTCCTATACGGCATGAATTACGCGCAACAATCGATGGGCGACTGGGCAAGCTTTTCCGGCGCGGTTGCTCTGGCGCTGGCGTTGGCTGGCGTAACCTATTATGCCCTGCAGGCAGGTCGTTACTGGTTGTCCTGGAAACACTTTTTCCGGGTAACCGAAATCATGTTGCTGCTGCTGGCCAGCGCGCTGCTGCTATCGGCTGTGGACAAAATGATCGGGCTTGGCTGGCTACCGGCGGGAATTGACCCGGTGTGGGACACCTCAGCACTGCTCAGTGAAAGCAGCCGTGTTGGGAGTATCGTATCAGCATTGACCGGCTACCGGGCTTACCCTGCACTTACGGATCTTCTGGTATGGGGCGCATTCTGGCTTTCCATTGCCGGGGTGTTTCGTTATCAGCGTCGTAAACAGGAGGCCGCCATTGCCTGACAGCGGCACACCCATAATCATCGCTACGGATCGCACAGGTTCCCGGTGGCAGCACCGGCTGGCCTCTTTCGGGCAGTGGATGCGCAATAACCAGCGCCTGTTCCGCCGTATTCAGTGGTTTGTGGTGCTCTGTTATGCAGTGCTCATTATCGTGCCTGCTGTGCGCCCCCTGCCACCACACACCGCGCATATTTGGGATGACCTCACTCTCTTCGCACAATTTCTGTTCTGGGGCATATGGTGGCCGTTTGTACTGATCAGCATGGTCCTTCTGGGGCGGGTTTGGTGTGGTGTGTTCTGCCCGGAAGGCAGCCTGAGTGAGTGGGCCAGCCGGCACGGCAGGGGCGGCGCCATACCACGCTGGGTGCGATGGGGAGGCTGGCCGTTTGTGGCGTTTGTGGGTACCACGGTTTACGGCCAGATGATCAGTGTTTATCAATACCCCAAAGCAACACTGCTGATTCTGGGGGGGTCTACCGTTGGCGCCATTATTGTCGGCTACCTGTACGGGCGAAATGTCCGGGTGTGGTGCCGGTACCTGTGCCCGGTTAACGGGGTGTTTGGCTTGTTATCCAAACTGGCGCCGGTGCACTTCCGCGCAGACCCGGAACTCTGGCAAGTCAGCCGGGCCAGTGGCGAGCGCCCGGCCGCCCCTAACTGCCCCACCCTGCTGCCACTCAAAGACCTGCAAAGTGGCAGCGACTGCCATGCCTGTGGGCGCTGTGAGGGCCACCGCGATGCCATTCAGTTAACGCTGCGCACCCCCGGTTCAGAACTGATTCAGGAAAGCGGCAAACGCGCTACGTTTGTGGAATTTCTGCTGATCACCTTCGGGCTGTGCGGTATTGCCGTAGGTGCCTTCCACTGGTCGGCGAGCCCCTGGTTTATCGACATCAGGCAGGCTATCGCCCTTTGGCTGGTGAATAATGACTGGCTCTGGCCTCTGCAAACCCATTTACCCTGGTGGATATTTACCAACTACCCCGGGCAGAATGACGTGCTGAACCTGCTGGATGGCACATTGCTGCTGGCCTACATAGCAGGAACGGGGCTGGTGTGCGGCTCCGTTCTTAGCGGGCTTCTGCTACTGGCACAACGCACCCTGGGGCCATTTGACCGGCAGGCACTGTTTCACCTGACACATGCGTTGATCCCGCTGGCAGGTACCGGGGTATTTCTCGGCCTTTCTGCAATAACCGTAACTATGCTTCGTGCCGAACAAGCGCCATTATTCTGGGTAAGCCCGGTTCGGGCACTCCTGCTGTCAGGGGCGGCCGTCTGGGGACTGGCGCTATTCTGGAAAATAGCCGGGCAGTATGCCACCAGTAAAACACGGCAAATACTCGCAACTGGCTTTGGTGCTGCTACCATTGCCTTTATAACCAGCACATGGTGGCTATTGTTCTGGGGTTGGTGATCAACATCCGAAACAGGAGCAGATATGAGTATTCAGGAGGAGTTAACCTCAACCATTCAACAGCTTGTCCGCCCAGGCAAAGGTCTGCTGGCGGCCGATGAAAGTCATCCCACCATTGCCAAACGCTTCAAGGCCGTAGGCGTTGAATCCTCTGAGGAAAAGCGCCGGGAGTACCGAAGCCTGATTCTGTCAGCACCAGGCCTTGATGCGTTTATCAGTGGTGTCATTCTGTTTGAGGAAACTCTTGGGCAAAACAGTCTGGACGGCACACCCATTCCACAACTGTTAGCGAATCAGGATATTGTTCCCGGTATCAAGGTGGACAAGGGCAAAGGACCACTGGTTAACGCGCCCGGTGATGAAATCACCTTCGGTCTGGATGGCCTGGATCAGCGACTTGAAGGTTATAAAAACCAGGGAGCGCGCTTTGCCAAGTGGCGTAGCGTATTTCATATTTCAGACACGCTTCCCTCTCGCCAGGCGGTCAGAGCAAACGCCGAGGTACTGGCACGGTATGCGGCCACTTGTCAGTCTCTTGGAATCGTTCCGATTGTCGAGCCAGAGGTACTGATTAATGGCGGACACTCTATTGACCGAAGTGCCGAGGTCAGCAACGAGGTCCTACGGGAAGTGTTTTATGCGCTTAACCGGCACAGGGTGCAGTTGGAAACTATCATCCTGAAGCCAAGCATGGTTACCCCGGGGGATGGTTGCCCAAAGGCGTCGCCAGAGGATGTTGCAGAAGCCACCCTGAAAATATTCAGGCAGGCGGTTCCGGCGGCCGTACCGGCAATTGTGTTCCTCTCCGGAGGTCAGTCACCGGAGGAAGCAACGCTGAACCTGAACGCGCTCAACGCGATGGGCAGCACACAACCCTGGCGACTAAGCTTCTCTTACGGCCGGGCACTGCAAGAACCGGCACAAAAGGCGTGGGCTGGCAATCCGGACAACCGGGCTGCGACTCAGGAGGCCATTTTGAAGCGTGCAAGGCTTAACGGCTCGGCCAGTTCCGGTAACTATACGCCAGACATGGAGCATGGCGTTTCTCCTTAAGATAAGATGCCCAGCCTGTTGGCGTTCCAGGCCAGAGGCCCACAGTGCCTCGGCCTGCGAGCCATCACCCTGCCGAACAGATCAACCCACGGTCTTAAGCGGCGAATCAGCCAGAGTTTCAGGTTCACTCTGAATAACCTCTACCGAATCTGGTAACGCGGCCAATTGCTGAGGAGTAATAAGATTTGTGTAAAAACGGTCAACGTATCTGAACGATGCAACTTTGCAATGCGTGTTTTGAGTCCACTTAGTGCTATCTGCCACTAACAGTCGCTTCCTGGTATTGGCAATAATCGCGCGGCTAACCTCTGCTTCACGGATATCGTAATCCATCAGGCCATTGTAAATATCCATACTACCGCTGCTGATAATGCCGTAATCTGTCACGAAAGAGCTGAAAAAACTGGTAACTTCTGGCCCTACAACATCATGATTGCTGTGCCGGTACTGTCCGCCAGATACAATGACCTCGATACCCGAGTTGCTGGAAAGCGCAGATGCCACACTAAGGTTATTGGTAAGAATTCTAAGAAATTCGTGATTAATCAGCTCTTTAGCTACAAGCTCTATCGTACTCCCAACACCAAGACTTACCGTTGCCCCTTCGGGAATGTCCGCTGCAAGGCGCCTGGCCAACTGCTGCTTGGTTAACAGGTTCCGGATGGGGCTGTCAGCAACAGGGCGTGCTGCTGCTTTAGCCGGCAAACTGACACCACCATAACGACGGCGCAACAACCCCTGCTCACACAATTTATTGATGTCGCGACGAATTGTCTGGGTCGTCACACCAAATCGCTGTGCGATATCTTCAACTTCAACATGCTCTTGTTCATGCACCCATTCCAGAATGCTGTGTTGCCGCTCTTTGGCACCCATCAGATTCACACTCGGTTAGTCAGCTCCACACTGTTAGACACATTCGGCCTGGCCAAGGCCCGCTTCCTGTCGCTGTTGCAACCAGGCGTCTGCCATTTCCGTAAATCCCAGTCCGGACGCCTGGCTGGTAATAACTGCAGGTTGACAGGGCATCGCAGGCAAATGCCTGCGAATGTTAGCCACTCCGACACTTTTGGGAAAATTACGGAACATGCTTTCATCGTTGGGAGCATCGCCGATGAATATTGAACGCGTTCGCAAGACGTCGGGTTCAAGCCCAAACAGCTCCTGGCCCACTCTCAGTGACATAGTGGCTTTGTCAAAGTCGCCCTTCCAGATATTGATATGGATGGAGCTCTGGCGAACGCTGAACCCTCTGGCACGAAGAGCATCGCTGATGACGGCTACCTGCTCCGGAGTCAGAGATTCCTGCTGATTATAATCTACTGCCACATCGACGTACCGGAACGACTGGTCGCTTGCAAGTTTTGGCTCAAAGTTCAGTTCCAGTGTGGCCAGAGCCGACAATATACTTGCCTGATCACGCCGGTGGGTTTGCTCATCCCCCCAGTAGTTCCAGCGCACGGTCTGGGGTGCCGTACGTTCAGCGTAAAACGCCCCCCCTTCGCCGATCACTGCGGCCACCGGCCAGGTCCGGATGATCTGATCACACCATCCTGCGCACCCGCCGGTTACCGGGACGATTTTTACCCCTTCCGCCGCCAGGCGACAAATTGCAACGTAGGTTTCAGGTAGCAGCCTACCACCCGTGGTCAGCGTATCATCCACATCCGTGAACAGGATGTCGGCGTTACCAAACTCGAAACTATTCATCATGTTATTCGTTACCCAACTCCTGACCAGGACGACTTCAACGGAAACACCTGGTCATTACCCATTTCGAATCAGATTACTTTTTTCCGTAAGGCACTGGTAAGCGCTTCGCCCAGAATAACCAGAACGACAATTGCGAGAAGGATTGTTGCGACAGTGGGCCAGGCAAACAGGTCGATAGCACCTTGCAATAAAACACCAATGCCACCAGCACCGACCAATCCCAGAACCGTCGATTCACGAATATTGATATCCCATCGCAAAATAATAATCGCAAAAAAAGCCGGCATGACCTGAGCGACGATCGCGTACAACACAACCTTCAGTTTACTGGCACCGGTTGCCTCCATGGCTTCCACCGGGCGGCGGTCAATTTCCTCTATAGCTTCACCCATCAGCTTTCCGATGAATCCGACAGAGCGAAACATGACCGCGAGAATCCCGGCCAACACCCCAGGCCCGAAAATAGCCACAAACAGCAGCGCCCAGATAATGGTATTGACAGAGCGACTGGACACCAGAATGAACCGGCCAAGCCAGAGTGTGGCTTTATTCGGAGTTGTGTTCTGTGCAGCGATATATGATACCGGCAGCGCAATGAATATCGTCAGCATGGTAGACAGGGTGGCAATGTGAACCGTCTCCAGCATGGCGTTGAAAATAGCATCCCACTTACTGAACTCAGGCGGCCACATACGAGCGCCCAGGCTCTGGATCTGATTCGGTGCGTCCCACACCCAGGGCCAGAATATATCGATATCTTTTATAGCCCACACAATGGCGACGATGGTCGCCAGGTAAACACCATAACGAATCCACTGTTCTTTGCGGTCATAGCGGGACCAGGCCCTGTCGGCCAGTTTTGCAGCGTGATCTACCATATTTGCTTCCTTACCCATCCACTCACGCCTTCACTGATCAGGATAACCGCAATTATTGTCAGCAAAATCGCAAGGGCGAAATCGTAATCGTAACGTCCGAAGGCATTCATCAATGTGCCGCCAATACCACCTGCACCCACAATGCCCACGACTGCAGACGCGCGAAGATTGCTGTCGAGCTGATACATCGACAGCCCGATTTGCCGTGGCATAATTTGGGGGAACACTCCGTAAACCAGCATTTTGAAATAGCCCGCCCCGACCGAGCGCATGGCTTCTACCTGGCCCCAGTCTATTTCTTCAATTTCTTCAGCTAAAAGCTTGGCGACAAAGCCAATAGAGTAGAGGGTCAGAGTGAGAATACCGGCCATAGGTCCAAAACCAACGGCCGCCACAAACAGAATGGCCACAATCACCGGGTGAAAGCTGCGAGAGACGATAATAATCATACGTCCTAACAGATACACCGGCAGCGGTGCCACGTTTCTGGCGGCCATTATTGCAATCGGAACTGATAGAAACACCCCAAGAAGCGTCGCCAGAAATGCTATCTGAAAACTTTCCTTAAAACCGCTCCATAACAGCTCGGCCCTATCAAAGCTCGGAGGAACCGCTCCCCCGAAAATTTTAGCTGCACGCGGTAAACCCTCGGCAATTCGCTGCCAATCGAAGGGCAAAGTGGAAAAAGCCCAGTAGAGGTATACAAAAAGGATGGCAAACAGGCCGTAACGAATCCATGGGTTCACAATAAAGGGCGGCTTTTTCCACACTTTGCCCGATGAACCACTGGCTGCGGCGCGCTCAGATGTCATGCCGAAACCTCCTGAACCGCCCCGGAGGCTGTATCACCATCCTCCTCAGGTGATTCGATCCCGCCATAGATGGCATCCAGCGCATCCTGATTAAAGTCCTTGGGCACACCATCAAAAATCATCTGTCCATGACGCATACCGACTATACGATCCGTATACATACGCGCCTGAGTGACATTATGGATATTGATCAACACCGGCAATGACATCTCATTCGCCAGACTTTGTAGCAGACCCATAATTTGCTGCGAGGTTTTCGGATCAAGAGACGCCGTCGGTTCGTCTGCCAGCAATATCTCTGGCTCTTGCATCAATGCACGCACCACCGCTACCCGCTGACGCTCACCACCGGATAATTGATCAGCGCGCTTATTGGCATAGTGAGCGATACCGACTCGCTCCATAAGGTGAAAGGCACGGTCGATGTCAGCCTGGGGGAAACGACGGGTAAGCGCCTGAAAGAATGACACATACCCTAATCGACCAGACAGTATATTCTCCATAACCGTAAGGCGATCGATCAGATTAAAGCCCTGGAAAACCATACCGATACGACGCCGGGCATGGCGGAGTTCACTACCACGAAGATCGACCAACTCATGGTCATTTAATCGGATTGAGCCGGATGTAGGCTCAACCAGTCGATTGATACAGCGCAACAATGTACTTTTTCCGGCACCTGAAGCGCCAACAATAGAGACAACGCTACTGCCCTCAACAGCAAGATCCAGGCCTTTTAGTACAGGTTCGTTTTGCCCGTATCGCTTTACGAGATTGGTAATCTTTAGCATGTAATTTGCTCCCGGTGGAGCCCCCGCCCTATGGCCGGAGGCTCCTGCATTTCTTATCGCAGATTGTCTCGGGTGTACTGAACACCGTTAGATGCCTGAATGGTACGGATAACCTTCCAGTTGTCTTTGTAGTTGATGGGAATGAAGGTCTCTACGCCTTCAAACTCCTCACCCAATTCAGTACCAGCAAACTTGAAGCTATAGAAAGCTTCCCGGATTTTCTTGGCCAGTTCCGGATTCAGGTTATGAGCGTAGTTATAGGAAGTGGTTGGGAATCTGTCCGATTCCCAGATCATGCGTACGTCTTCTTCATCGTAAAGCCCCCTGGCTGCCATGCGCTCGATGACTTCAGACGCAACCGGTGCGGCATCATAGTCCTTTGCCACGACACCAAGCATGGACTGATCATGACTGCCCGAGAATACAATTTCATAATCTTCGCCCGGCACCACACCCATTTCCGGAAAAAGCGCTCTCGGAGCCTGATTCCCCGAATTCGAGGTTGGGGAAGTATGTGCAACCCGCTTGCCTTTCAGGTCTTTCAACTCATAAATGTCGGAGTCGGCATGGGTAAATACCTGTAACGAATAACCGAAACGACCAGAGTCCGATCCCATCAGGGCAAAAGGCACAGCGCCAGCCAGGTTTACGGCAAACGGAGTGGGCCCAGTAGAGAACCCGGCAATGTGTAAACGGCCACTGCGCATGGCTTCAACCTGCGCAGAATTTGACTGCACAGCAAAGAAGCGCACATCTTTACCGGTCACCTCAGAGAGATGATCAATGAACGGCTGCCAGATGTCAGCATAAATGGCAGGATCTTCAACTGGAGTGTATGCAAAAATCAGTGTATCCGGATCAACCCATTTGGATTTGTCCTCCGGAAGGTCGGCGACCATATCGCCATCTTTGTCGCAATAAAGAGTGTCAAGCGCTCCTCGCTCACAATCCGCCAGCGCCTGACCACTAAAGCCAAACATCATAGCCGACACCGCCAGCGCGGCAGATGGCAAGATACCGGGAAGTATTTTTTTAGACAGGTTCATTCTGATTCTCCATTGGGACCGGTCCACACAGCGCGCACTCTGACGCGCCTCACTGGTGTGCCCTACAGCGCATTGAACATCTTGAAAGAACCGTTCCCTTTAGTTTTTATTACGGGATGTTCAATTGAACATGATCCTAGCAGTAATTACCTGCATGACAAGATCTTATTAACCAGAAAAGGGAAAATTTGATGAGTCGATGGAACATCAACGGATAAACATCCCAGGAAATGTTCAATTTAACACTCGAGAAAAACGCGCGGGAAAGAAAGATTTCAACAGTTCAGGCCGCCTGCGACGAAGCATCCTGTTCCAGGCAGGCCAGCATCGGGGCTACGTCCCGGATTTTTCGTGCCTTTGGCCAAAGTGCCTCAGCCTCCGGAAACCCCCTCCGTAGCAGGTTAACCCACTGTTTAATGCGGCCAGTTACAATGCGATCTTCCAGCCAGCCCTGCAGCACTTCAGCGTATTCCCGTACCAGCGCCACAGCTTCTGGCCAGGTCATATCCGGTATCTGCATTTTCTGCTGGCTGGCTTTGATCTTGCGGGCCAGGTCTGGCCGGGCAATCAACCCTCGGCCTATCATCACGTCTTCACAGCCAGACACTTCCCGGCAGCGCCAGTAATCGGCAACTGTCCAGATTTCGCCATTGGCGATCACTTTAGCTGAGACTGCCTCTCGCACTTTTGCTATTTCTTCCCAGTACGCCGGCGGCCTGTAACCGTCTACTTTACTGCGGGCATGAATAACAATTTCCGAGGCGCCAGCCGATTCGAGAGCCTGGCCACAGGCCACCCCCATTGAACGGTCATCGTAGCCCAGGCGCATCTTTGCGGTTACCAGCACATCGGAAGGCAACATGCTGCGGACGGCTGAAACAATGTTATGCATCTGTTCCGGCTCACGCATCAGCACACAACCGCCTTTATGCTTATTCACGGTTTTAGCGGGGCACCCAAAGTTAATATCAACCTGAGTTGCCCCCAGCGAGACCGCTTTAAGGCCGTGCAGGCCCATTTGTTCGGGGTCTGAGCCCAGCAACTGAACCGCAACAGGCGTGCCTGCTCTGGTGCGCGCAAGGTTACTAAGCTCAGGCGCGTATTTGTAGAACACTCGTTCAGGTAACAAGCCCTGAGTGACACGAACAAATTCCGAGACACACCGGTCAATTCCGCCAACCCGCGTGAGGGTTTCACGAATGGGTGCATCAACAAGCCCTTCCATTGGGGCCAGAATTATTCGCATGAGTGCTCCGGAGATAAGTATAAGGCGTGCTGCAGGCCCGCATTGTAATCAGTTCCGGCTTCACATTGAAGGAAAAGCGTTATCAACAAACCAGGGTGGGCTACAGCCTCTCAACAGACTGAAACTTGCCGTTGTCGTCAAACAGGATGCAGAAGGTGCCGTTAACACCGTCGTTAAGGTAAAAGCGGGAAAGGATACGGGCCGGAAAACAGACAGATCGCCCGTCTCTGGCCCGGGTGCGAACATCAGTAGCAACGCCCTGATAGAGCTTGATCCACTCTTCAGGGCTGATGCTTATGTCCACAATAATTTGCTGCACCGGTTTAGTTGGCCAGTTCCAGCAACAGTCGGTTCAGCCGGGTTACGTAAGCGCCCGGATCTTCCAGTTGCTCGCCACTGGCCAGTGTTGCCTGGTCCAGCAGCACAGCGGAAAGCTCACTGAATCGCTCATCGCCTTTTTCACTTTCCAGGCGCTGAACCAACGGGTGGTCAACGTTGATTTCGAAGATCGGCTTGCTGTCCGGAACCTTCTGGCCGGCCGCTTCCATGATCTTCTTCATCTGGGCACCCATATCAAAATCGCCCACCACCAGACACGCCGGGGAATCGGTCAGGCGGTTGGTAACCCGTACTTCCTGAACCCGGTCTGTCAGAGCCGTTTTGATGCGCTCAAGCAGGTCTTTGTGCTCTTCTGCGGCTTCTTCCTTGTGCTTTTTGTCTTCTTCGGTTTCCACGTCGCCCAGGTCCAGATCACCACGGGCCACATCCTGGAAGGATTTTCCGTCGTACTCGTTCAGGTAGCCCATCATCCACTCATCAATACGGTCAGAGAGAATCAGTACCTCAACGCCTTTCTTGCGGAACACTTCCAGGTGGGGGCTGCTCTTGGCCGCCATGAAGTTATCAGCGGTAATGTAGTAAATCTTGTTCTGCCCCTCTTTCATGCGCTCGATATACTGGTCCAGAGAGACATTCTGAGTGCTCTCGCCAGTATGAGTAGAGGCAAAGCGCAGCAGGCCGGCAATTTTCTCGCGGTTGCCAAAGTCTTCTGCGGGGCCTTCTTTCAGCACCGGGCCGAACTCATCCCAGAACTTCTGATAGTCGCCAGCCTCTTTCTTGGCCAGCTTGGAGAGCATATCCAGCACACGCTTGGTCAGCGCGGTACGAATGCTGTCTACGGTGGCGTCGTTCTGAAGGATCTCGCGGGAGACGTTCAGAGACAAATCGTTGGAATCTACCACACCCTTGGCAAAACGCAGGTACAGAGGCAGGAACTGCTCAGCGTCATCCATGATGAACACGCGCTGAACGTACAGCTTCAGACCACGGGGGGCCTCACGGTTGTACATATCAAAGGGCGCACGGGCCGGGATGTACAGCAGGCTGGTGTAGTCCAGTTTGCCTTCTACTTTGTTGTGGGACCAGGTCAGCGGGTCTTCAAAGTCGTGGGCGATGTGTTTGTAGAATTCTTTGTACTGCTCGTCTTTAATCTCGGTACGGGGCAGCGTCCACAGGGCCGTTGCGTCATTAACAACTTCATCTTTGCCCTTCTCGCCTTCTTCTTCGGATTCGGAGGCCATGACAACCGGGAAGGAGATGTGGTCTGAATACTTTTTCACCAGATTACGCAGGCGGAAGCCATCGGCAAACTCTGTAGCGTCTTTCTTGAGATGGATAATAATCTCTGTTCCGCGGTTTTTTCGCTCTGTCTGCTCGATGGTGAACTCGCCGTCACCGGCAGATTCCCAATGCACACCCTCTTCTGCGGGTGTTCCTGCCCGGCGGGTCAGCACTTCTACTTTGTCGGCCACAATAAACGCAGAGTAAAAACCAACACCAAACTGCCCAATCAGCTTGCTGTCTTTTTTCTCGTCACCGGAAAGTTGCTTCAGGAATTCAGCTGTACCGGAGCGGGCGATGGTACCCAGGTTCTGAATAACGTCGTCACGAGTCATACCAATACCGTTGTCTGACAAGGTAATGGTGTTCGCTTCCTTGTCGTAGGCAAGACGAATTTTCAGGTCGGGATCGCCTTCGTACAGGCTGTCGTCTTTCAGTGCGGCAAAGCGCAACTTATCTTCAGCATCGGAGGCGTTGGA
>CAYUTG010000035.1:0-17876 GCA_964447555.1 uncultured Marinobacter sp. | reverse complement strand
TTGTGCATGCCAACCCCGCCAGCGACGGGGCGTTCGAGGCCGCACAGGCGCGCATTGACGAGCTGGAAAAACGCCTGCACCGGCAGACGTCAGACGCACCACGCACACCAGAACACCTGCGCGGCAAAACCGTTGATGAAAGTGATTTTATCTCCGGCTTTAACCAGCAGGAGTACGAAGCGGCGGTCGGCAGAATCAAGGAATACGTTCTGGATGGCGATGTGATGCAAACGGTGATTTCCCAGCGTATGTCCATCCCGTTTGAAGCACCACCGCTGAACCTCTATCGCTCACTCCGGGTGATGAACCCCTCCCCCTATATGTACTTTCTGGATCTGGATGATTTTCACATTGTGGGGTCATCGCCGGAAATACTGGCGCGGGTGGAAGATCAGGAAGTAACTGTGCGGCCCATTGCCGGTACCCGCAAGCGGGGGGCAACAGATGCCGAAGACAAAGCTCTGGAAACAGAATTACTGGCCGACCCTAAAGAGATTGCTGAACACCTGATGCTGATTGATCTGGGCCGGAACGATGCAGGCCGGGTGTCTGAAACGGGCACCGTGCGGCTGACCGATAAAATGATTGTAGAGCGCTACTCTCATGTAATGCACATAGTCTCCAATGTGACTGGCCGGCTGAAGGAAGGCACCAGTTGCCTGGATGTGCTGAAGGCCACCTTGCCTGCCGGCACTCTCAGCGGCGCACCGAAAATCCGGGCTATGGAAATTATTGATGAGCTGGAGCCTGTAAAACGGGGTGTGTACGGCGGCGCAGTTGGCTATCTGTCGTTTAACGGCAATATGGACACCGCCATTGCCATTCGCACAGCCGTGATCAAGGACAACACCCTGCACATTCAGGCCGGTGCCGGCATAGTGGCCGATTCCGTTCCCCGCCTTGAGTGGAAAGAAACCATGAACAAGGGCCGTGCTATTTTCCGCGCGGTCGCCATGACCTACAGCGATTACAACCACTAAGGCGGAGGAAAGATTATGTTGCTGATGATCGATAACTACGACTCCTTCACCTACAACGTGGTGCAGTATCTGGCCGAGCTGGGTGCCGATGTGCAGGTGTACCGGAATGATGAAATTACCCTGAACGACATAGAGTCACTCAACCCTGAGCGGCTGGTGATTTCCCCCGGCCCCTGCACACCCAGCGAAGCCGGCATCTCACTGGCAGCCATTCAGCATTTCGCAGGCAAGCTGCCCATTCTGGGCATATGCCTTGGCCACCAGGCCATTGGCCAGGTGTACGGTGGCGACATTATCCGCGCCGGGCGGGTCATGCACGGCAAGGTGTCCCCGGTATATCACCAGAACACCGGCGTATTTCGGGGGCTGGACAACCCGCTGCAGGCAACCCGCTATCACAGCCTGGTGATTAACCAGCAAACCCTGCCCGACTGCCTGGAAGTAACGGCCTGGACAAAAAACAACGATGGTTCCGTGGAGGAAATCATGGGCATACGGCACAAAACGCTGCCCATTGAAGGCGTGCAGTTCCACCCGGAATCGATCATGACCGAACAGGGCCACGACCTGCTGCGCAACTTCCTGAACAAAGACTGAAAGGCCGACTACCAATGGATATGAAACAAGCAATGAACCGGATTGCCTCTAACCTGGATCTGAGCCGGGAAGAGATGAAGGATGTTATGCGCATCGTGATGAGCGGTGAGGCAACCGACGCCCAGATTGGTGCCTTGCTGATGGGCCTGCGCCTGAAAAGCGAAACCATTGATGAAATCACCGGCGCTACCGAAGTGATGCGGGAGCTGGTAACCGGCGTTACCGTTCACGCTGAACCCCTTGTGGATGTCGTAGGCACCGGGGGCGACGGAGCCAACCTGTTTAACGTTTCCTCCGCAGCGACGTTTGTTGTTGCCGCCGCCGGCGGCTTCGTGGCCAAGCATGGCAACCGGGCGGTATCCTCTAAAAGTGGCAGCGCAGACCTGCTTGAAAAAGTGGGCATTAACCTGAACATGAATCCAGACGATGTCGCCCGCTGTGTGGAAAAAACCGGCGTGGGCTTCATGTTCGCACCAGCACACCATGGAGCCATGAAGCACGCCATCGGCCCCCGCAAGGAGCTCGGCTGCCGCACCCTGTTCAACATTCTGGGGCCAATGACAAACCCCGCGGGGGTGAAGCGCCAGTTGATTGGTGTCTTCACCCGGGAACTTTGTCTCCCCATGGCGGAAGTACTCCAGCGCCTTGGTTCTGAACACATTATGGTGGTCAGCTCCAAAGATGGTCTGGACGAAATCAGCCTGGCCAGCGCCACTTACGTCGCAGAACTGAAGAATGGTGAGCTCACCGAGTATGAAATCACACCAGAAGATCTCGGCGTTAACAGCCAGTCTCTGGTAGGCCTGACCGTAGATACCGCCGATGCGTCTCTAGCGTTAATCCGGGCAGCGTTTGGCAAAGGTGAGCACGCCATGGCCGAAAAAGCCCGCGACATGATTGCTCTGAATGCCGGTGCCGCCATCTACGTGGCTGGCCTGGCCAGTACCGCCAAAGAGGGCGTCGCCATCGCATTGGAGACCATGACCTCTGGTCGCGCCTCGGCCAAAGTGGCAGAGGTAGCTGAGATGTCCCAGAGCCTTTAGCCGAACCTTCACTCATTGACTGATTGTGAGAGCCCGTCACCCGGACCGATTATGAACAAACAGCACAGCGACAAAACGCCCACCATTCTGCGCAGGATTGTTGACCGGAAATGGCAGGAAATTGACGAGCGTAAGCGCCAGGCGTCCTTTGACGACTTGCGGGCCAGAGCTGGCGATCAGCCACCCACCCGGGGGTTTGCCAGCGCGCTCCGTTTCCGCATTGAGCAACACGCCCCGGCGGTTATTGCCGAAATCAAAAAGGCATCGCCAAGCAAAGGCATTCTCCGGGACTCGTTTCACCCGGGAGACATTGCTGAAAGCTATGAACAAGGCGGGGCGGCCTGCTTATCGGTGCTGACCGACAAGGACTTCTTTCAGGGCTGTGAGGGATTTCTGCAGGAAGCCAGAAATGCCTGCAGCCTGCCGGTTATCCGCAAAGACTTTATTGTCGATCCCTATCAGGTGTACGAAAGCCGGGCTATGGGGGCAGATTGCATTTTGCTGATCTCTGCCTGCCTGAGCAAAGACCAGATGCAGGAACTGGAAGGCATTGCGCACGAAACCGGGCTGGATGTGCTGGCTGAAGTTCATAACGACGAAGAGATGGACGACGCGCTGACACTCAGCACACCGCTGATTGGCATTAACAATCGTAACCTGCACACGTTTGACGTATCGCTCGAAACCACCGCCAGATTGCACAGGCGCATTGATAAAAACCGCCTGGCGATCACTGAGAGCGGCATTCTGAGCCGGGCCGATGTCGATACCATGACCGGCCAGGGCATTTACGGTTTTCTGGTGGGAGAATCCTTCATGCGGGCTGACAATCCGGGGCAAAAACTACAGGAATTGTTCTTTCCTGATGCCTGAGCGGCACCGGCACGCTGGCGGCTCACTCAGAGCCCGCCAGCGCCTCCTGCAGTAGTGCCTGCAAGTGGCCCGGTAACGCATCCGCCAGCATCTGTGCCTGGCCCTGCGCCCGGGGAGACATCTTTTTCCAGGTACGGCGAACAATCCTCAGCCATTTTTCCCGGTCATAGTCCGCTTTGTCGGCATAAAACTGAGCAAAGTATTTTTCCAGAAACACCAGGCAGGCCACATCTTCCAGAAGCTGGGTATCGGCGTCTTTGCGGAGTTCACGCTTGGTAACAACCATCTCAACATGCTCGCACTCTGCCGGCGGGTAACCGCAACCGGCCATAATTTCCGCTGCCCGCCGGCCATGCATACGGCCACACGCCTGCCGCCACTCGTAATACGCTTTGCGCCCTTCCGGGTACTCACTGCGTGGCATTGTCCAGCGTTCCAGGTGCTGGGCACGGCAGGCAATCTGTATGGCCTCTGAGGGCTCTGGCTCCAGTACATGCAGCCAGCGAGTCATATGCAGGCTGTAGATGTACTCCCGCGGCAGAGGCTCTCCGGACAACAAGTCCGTATTCGGGTCTGCTTTGTTGGCTTTATCAATGCCGGCCAGTGCGCACTCAAGTCGTGTCTCGGTCATTTCAGGATTTTCCCGGGCTAGGGTTCTGCTCAGCGCTACACCTGCGCCGAAGGCCGTGCTTTGATGCGGTCGTACCAGGCCTGAAGGTGGGAGTGTTCAGGCTTGATGCGAATATTGACCACCCGGGCGAAGGCCACGGTTGTGAACGCGTTAATATCCGCCGCTGTAAACCGGTCATTGCAGATAAAGTCTTTGTTCTCAAGGTGCTTGTTGAGGAAGTGCATGAACTTCTCAACACTCTTGCCGCACTCCTCGCCCCACTCGGGAATCGGGGTCATTCGGTCCTTGAAGTATCCGGACGTATGCTGGAAGCACATGCCCGTTGGCATAAAGAAGAACAGCTCAATCCAGCGCAGCCATTGCTCCAGCTGGGCTTTATCCAGTGGCGACTCGCCCAGCAGGCGCGGTGTGTCCGGATAGCTCTCTTCAAAATACCGGCAAATGGCCATGGTTTCGGCAATGCAGGTACCATCACTCAGCTCCATTACCGGAACTTTTTTCATCGGATTGCGAGCCTTGAACTCCGGTGTCAGGTTTTCACCTTTCTGCAGGTCAATTTCCACAAGTTCAACTTTGTCCAGCAGGCCCTTCTCGGCCAGAAACATGCGAACCCGGCGTGGGTTCGGGGCCGTTTTGGTTTCAAATATTTTCATTATTGTCAGCTCCGATGTGAAATAACCGGGTGTATTCCCGTGCGTAATACTGCCTGAGACTGCCGCGAAAAAAGAGTTGCGTCAAGCAACCAGTGAAAACGACACAGAATTGCCTGAAAACACCTCATAGCCCGCTGTTATCATTGAACAAAAAACGGGCTACTCGCAAAGATCAGCCTAAAGAAATTACATATTTATCGGCAATACGGCTTGTAACTGCGCTCAGGATGCTTATCCTGAATAATACGTAATAGCCGAGACGTTATAGTGTGTTTGGACTTTCCTACTTAATAACAAGAACAGTTTCACCGGTCGGAGATGGCCGGAACCGTATCACTTCCAGGTTATGCACTAAAAATCACCAACCCCGAAAAGGAGAAGTGACTATGCGAAAGCTTAAGTCAGCTGCACTGCTATGTGCACTCGCCATTCCAGCCCTGGCACAGGCGGATTGCGGTGAAGTATCCATCACCGAGATGAACTGGGCCTCGAATACCGTTGTTACCAACGTAGCAAAATTCATCATGGAGCAGGGGTATGGTTGCGATGTTACCGTTGTGCCATCCGATACCGTACCGGCGGTCACGTCTGTTGCAGAGAACGGCGAGCCGGACATTGTTACGGAGCTGTGGCTGAACTCGGCGGGCGAGGCCTACCTGCGCCTCGAGGAAGAAGGCAAGGTTGAACGTCTGGGCAAGGTTCTTACTCCCGGCGGCATAGAAGGCTGGTGGATTCCGACCTACCTGGCAGAGGCACACCCCGAACTGAAGACGATTGAAGGCGTTATGGCAAACCCGGAACTGGTCAACAACCGGTTCAATAACTGTCCTGACGGCTGGGGTTGTCGCGTTGTAAATGACAATCTGATTCGCGCTCTGGATCTTGAGAAATCCGGTATTAAGGTCTTTAACCACGGGTCCGGTGAAACACTCGCGTCGTCCATGGCGTCGGCTGTACAAGACAAAGAACCCTGGTTTGGCTACTACTGGGGCCCGACCGTTCCACTGGGCAAGTATGACATGACCCGTGTGAAGCTGGGCGAGTACAAGCCGGAAGTACACAAGAAAAACCAGACTCCTGATGCCAAAAACCCGGGTGTTTCTGAGTTCCCGGCCGCCACTATCCTGACCTCTGTCACCACAGACTTTAAAGAGCGCGAGCCGGAAGTTGCCGAAATGCTCAGCAAGCTGACGTTCCAAACCAGCACCATGAGTTCACTGCTGGCCTGGATGGATAAAAACAATGCCTCCGGTGAAGAGGCGGCCGTGCACTTCCTGAGCAACAACCAGGACGAATGGTCTGGCTGGCTAAATGATTCAGCCCGGGATTAACTGGCTGCCATTCTAAACAACTGAATAATCCCCGCTGCCAGGGAGCCAGCCTCTGGCCCCGGGCCACTCCCCGAACACCTGTGTTAACGACCTGCGCGCAAAAGAGACCGAACGCACATGGCAACCTACGATTTTATCTTTTCATCGCTCGGGCTGAAGGAATGGTGCTCCGGCAGCCACAGTGACGCGCCCATGACCATGGCCGACCTGCTGGCCAAAACCAAAGGCACAGAAGCCGCTCCACAATCGCTCTGGGACCTGCCCTTTCCCTCCATGGATGCGCTGAATAAATCCTGTGATGCGTTTCCTCAGTCGCGAGAGCTCACAAAGGGGCTGGAGCAAGGCTTTCTGGCCATTAAGGACAGCCTTAGCGTGGTGCTCGATCCGATTACCCAGCCACTAAGCTGGGCTCTCGATGGCACGCTTTACACTATGCTGAACACCCCCTGGTGGATTGTTATTCCGGTGCTGCTGGCCATTGTGTTTGTTGTCACCAAATCCTGGAAACTGGTGCTCTTTGTTGCGGTCAGTTTTGTCGGGCTCGCGTTTATCGATTACTACGTTTACGCCATGCAAACGCTGGCGATTATTTTTGTCTGCGCCTTCTTGTGCGTACTTCTTGGCGTGCCCATTGGCATTGCCATGTCCCGCAGCGACATGATGCAGCGGCTGACCATTCCTGTACTGGATATGCTTCAGACACTGCCGCCGTTTGTGTATCTGATTCCGCTGATTTTCCTGTTCAGTGTGACCGAATCCAAGCTCTATGGCATTGCCATCATTCTGTACGCCATTGTGCCTGTGGTCCGGCTGACCAACCTGGGTATTCGCCTGGTCGACAAAGACGTCATTGA
The DNA here is from genome assembly GCA_964447555.1 of uncultured Marinobacter sp. Lineage (GTDB taxonomy): Bacteria > Pseudomonadota > Gammaproteobacteria > Pseudomonadales > Oleiphilaceae > Marinobacter. The sequence continues at coordinate 10,914 of CAYUTG010000035.1, read as the reverse complement.
GGCAGCCGATGCCTTTGGCATGACACCACGGCAGAAGCTGTTCAAGGTTCAGATTCCTCTCGCCCTGCCGAATATCATGGCGGGTGTGAACCAGACCATCATGATGAGCCTGGCGATGGTGGTTATTGCCTCGCTGGTGTCTGCACCCGGCCTGGGTGTGCTGGTACTGCGTGGTATTCGTAATCTGGAACTCGGCGTGGGCCTGGTGTCCGGCCTTGGTATCGTTATTCTGGCCGTTATTCTCGACAGGGTAACCAAGGCGTCCCTGGCACGAATCAATGCCGCCCAAAAGCAGTGAGGACCAGAACGTGGCAAGAGATGTAAAGATTTCCATCAAAAATTTATACAAGATTTTCGGCCCGACACCGGATGTCGCGCTGGAGTATGTGAAGCGTGGCATGGGCAAGGCCGAACTGCTGGAAACCCAGAACCATGTTCTCGGCCTGCAAGACATCAATGTTGATATTCACGATGGCGAAATCACCGTGATTATGGGCCTGTCCGGCTCTGGTAAGTCCACCCTTATCCGGCACCTGAACCGGCTGATTGAGCCAACTGCCGGCGAAATCCATTTCGATGGTGAAGAAGTGCTGAGTTATGACGAAGCACAACTACGAACCCTTCGCCGAGAACGCATGTCTATGGTCTTTCAGAAGTTCGCTCTGCTACCCCATAGAACCGTGCTGGAAAACGCGGGCATGGCCATGAACGTGCGGGGGTTCAAGACTGAAGATTTTGAAAGCGAAGCCCGGAAATGGCTGACCCGTGTCGGTCTGGAGGGCAATGAAAACCAGTACCCTCATCAGTTGTCCGGTGGCATGCAGCAACGAGTTGGTATTGCCCGCGCACTGGTTTCGAACGCCCCGGTTATGCTGATGGACGAAGCGTTTTCGGCCCTTGACCCGTTGATACGATCCGATATGCAGGATCTGTTGATTGAGCTTCAGGGAGAGCTTCGGAAAACCATCGTTTTCATTACCCACGATCTGGACGAAGCGCTAAAGCTTGCCGACCACCTGGTTATTCTGAAAGACGGTGTGGTGGTGCAGCAGGGTGACCCTCAGGACATTCTTCTGAACCCGAATGACCCTTACATCATCGATTTCATCAGCGATATTAACCGTGCCCGCGTACTCCGTGTGCGTTCGGTTATGACCCAGTCTGAGGGGAACGATCTTCACTATGCCGGTGATGTTACCGAGAAGGACAACCTGGAAACTGTGCTGTCGAAATCAGAGGGTGATATCAGCCTGGTCTTCCGCGTTGTCAGGGATGATCAGCAGGTGGGCGAATTGCACATGAAGGACCTGGCACGGGCACTGGTACCCGTACCAGCCTCTGAGGAACGCATTAACCGTTCAAACTGAGGCAAATGCCTTTGCGCCAGTGCCGCTACTACTGGCTCTCATGGCCTGATGCGAAGGCTCTGAGGGCCTCACCTTCAGGTGTCGACAGAAGCAATTCACCGTGGCGACCAATCCGGATACGGGAAGCCCGGCTCAGAACATCGAGAAACCGGTCTTCCTGATTCATCAGGGCAGGAGCACAGGCCATTCGGGTGACAGCCAGGTGGCCAAAGGTTATTCCACCCTCACCCGTCAGTTGATAACCGCCACTGTAACGATTGCAGGATGCCCGCCCGGCAACCCGGTTGTTGTCCAGAAAACGAAGCGTCATTCTGGAGCGGTCAATAATGCCGGTGCCTGTCAGATCATCAACAACCCACTCAGCCCCCCGGAACAGCCGCTCAGGGCTGCCACGGCACCCGTTATACTCTTCCCCATTCACGCTCAGGCGCGCCTGGCTGGGGAATTGTGCACCGGACATGGTGTCTTCGCACAGTTGATTGGCAACGGTCAGGGTAACCCGTGTGCCGTCTCCTTCAGCCAGTAGTTTCCGACCGTGCCGGCTGGCCTGAACGGTTTCAACCGGCAAACGAAGCGTTTCATCCTGCTCATAAGGGCGGGTCAGAACCAGCTCAGTGCCGCTCACATCTGCACGCCAGAAAGGCTCATTGCCCTGAGCATGAAATGGCATCTCCAACGCACCCGGCTGCAGGCATTCCGGGTAGGTCTGCCCCTGAATTTTCAGTGTTGCCCGCTCCCCCTTGCCCAGAAACCGGGTATTGCTGTCGCCGGGGGCCACATAGAGGGCTCCGGAATCGCTTTTGGCGGGTTTCAGCAGGCGTTGTTTGTCCAGATACGCAAGGTTCAGCAGGCGGCTGTCATCATCTTGTGAAATCCGGATATCCAGTTGGCCGCAGGTATAGGCTTCCGCGATGGGAGCTTCAGAATCCGGTACGGATGAGCACGCAACCAACAACAATCCGGTAGCGGAAACGACGGACAACAAAGAAACTCGCCGTAGATGCATAATCAAGGCCCCTGTTTTCTGGGTTCAGTTGGGTTTGTATGGGTTCAGCCAAGGTATTCTAAGGTGAGGAGGTACAAAAAACTATTGCAGTAGCGAAGCTTCCAGAAATGCAAAACACTGTAAAATAATTTGACACAGGTTTGAAAAACAAGGGCCGCCCGTGGCGGCCCTTATAGTCAATTGCTTATCAGGCTTTCTTGCGGCGGAAAGCCAGGCCCGCCAGGCCAAGGCCAAGCAGAGCAAGCGTGCCAGGCTCAGGCACCGTAGAAACCGGTGGCTGCTCGGTAATTTCTTTCACTTTGGTATCAATGAAAGACTGAGTGAAAGAGGTGGCATTATTGCCGCCTGCCCGAAGAATGTTCAGGTTCCACGCAGCACCACCACTTTGCAGTGCCAGATCCACATAGTCGGTCTCTGTTGTGCCCGCACCATTGCCAACAACACCATCACCCGCGCACTTCGTATAACCACCAGCACCATCGGCTTTGAAGCCATTCAGGTTACTGTCAACACCGATAGCTGCGCCTGTGCCACTGCAGGTGAATGGGTTGTTCACAACCACGTTCAGCAGAGCGTTCAGGTTGCCCAGGCCATTTTTCAGGCCAGTGGCTGTCAAAGCAGCATTCCGGTTATCGCGGTCTTCATCGGTTACCAGAACGAAATTCACAGCTGCGTTGTTCCGATAGGTCAGGTTATTCATCGCCCAGTCCAGCGCGTTCCAGCCGTCTTCTGTGCCGCCGCCGGTCGTCAGGGTACCGGTCGCGGTCTGAAACTGATTCGCACTGCCCCAGTCGTCCACCGGAGCGGTTCCTGCGTCCATATCATGAGGGTTAGGTGCGTAATGACTTCCACCGCCACCATAACCAACCAGCGAGTAGCGGTTTGATTCAGAGACGCCTACGCCCTTGCTGGTCAGCCCGGCTTCAAGATCCTGAATCATGTTGCCCAGCCAGCTGTGCTCACCTGACATGGAACCAGATTCGTCTACCAGGAAAACCACATCGGCAGTAATCGGGGCAGCCATTGCTGCCGAGCTCATCATCATCGCCGCAGCCAGCCCTGCTGTGCCAGCAATCCATTTTTGTGTCATGGCTAAACTCCTTTTATAACGTATTAGTGAGGTTGCCAGACGGCTAATGCGTATATCCTGCCACTTACTGGAAATTTCTTTTTTATCAGTGCTCTGGATTTGTGATTCATCCTGGTGAAACAAGAATGTGTAAAACCGGCTGACACTCCGGGGCAGCCACATTCAGCCTCGGCCTCCAAATCTGGCCTTTTCCCACGGTGGGCTTTTTATCCGGCTTAGCTACAACTATGCTAATGTGCTGAAATCAGGAGACTTCTCATGGCCATTAAGCTTTACCAGTTTGCCATTTCCCATTACTGTGAAAAAATCCGCTGGGCGCTTGACTACAAGGGGCTGAACTACACGTCAGTGAACGTGCTGCCAGGCCAGCATATAAAAACCATCCGTGCACTGGCAGGTAAGCAGTCATCGGTTCCGGTTCTCGAGCATGACGGCCACATTGTGCAGGGTTCAGCCCGCATACTGGACTACCTGGATGAAGCTTTTGCAGAGCGTCCCTTAACCCCTGAAGAGCCGGAAGCGCGCAATCAGGCGCTGGCCTGGGAGGCTCGCCTTGATGAGCAGGCCGGGCCCGCTGTTCGCTGTTACGCCTACCACTATTTTTTGCAGCGGCCTAAAATTGTTGTGCCCATGCTCGCGGCCGGCACCCCATTTTACAACCGGATACTACTTGCTCTGGCATTCAGCCGGGTGGAAGAAACCATGCGCCAGTGGATGAAAATAAATGAGAAAACAGCAGAGGAATCCCGGCTCACCATGGAAAGCCTGCTTACGGAGCTGGCCGGCGTATACGCCGGGCAACCGTTTCTGGCCGGCAGCACATTTTCCCGGGCAGACCTGACGGCAGCGGCACTGTTCGCTCCCCTGTTTCAGCCGCCACAATACCCTGTACCCTGGCCCAGACCCGGCAAAATTCCGGGAAACATCAATGCCTGGCTTGAGACATGGCAACCACAACTGCAAACTCTGAATAATCTGTATGAACGCTACCGGAATGATACGCCCGGTTCGGTCAGGCCCTGAGGAACATCATGCAAGAACATCCGCTGACGCTCACCAGCCAGGATAACCACACCATTTCTGGTACTTTATTCTGCCCGGATCAGCCTGGTGCGGTGCTTGTCATCGCCCACGGTATGGCTGAGCACGCTGGTCGCTACACACAGTTTGCCCGCTGGCTGGCAGAGCGGCATGTTGCCACTCTGACCTATAACCACAGGGGACATGGGCCTGATTGCCCGGAAAGCCAGCTAGGCTATTACAGCGACCAGAATGGCTGGGAAAAAGTAACCGACGATCTGCACAGAGTGCTGTTAACCGCCCGGGAACGATTTCCAGGCATCCCTCTGATACTTATGGGCCATAGCATGGGTTCGTTTATTGCCCAGAGTTGCGCCCAGCAACACGGCGATTGCCTGGATGCCCTGATTCTGAGCGCCACCAATCGTATTTATCGCACTCAGCTGAGAGCTTCCCGCCTGCTGATTGGGGGTATTCGCACCCTGCACGGCGACGGTCATCGCAGCCCGACCATTGCCCGGATTACCTTTGGAAAATTCAACAGCCTGTTCAAACCCAACCGCACAGAATGCGACTGGCTAAGCCGCGACACAGATCAGGTTGACCGCTATATTGCCGACCCGCTCTGTGGATTCAAATGCACCACAGGCCTGTGGCATGATTTCATAGAAGGCATGCTGACCATCACACCCGGCCAATGGCGTAAAGACTTGCCCGTGCACCTCTTTGCCGGCACGCACGACCCCGTTGGAGAAATGGGCGAAGGCATCGCCCGCCACCACGAAAGTATTCTGAAAGCCGGTGTACGGACCGCTACCCTTAAGCTGTTTGATGGCGGAAGGCATGAGATGCTGAATGAAACCAATGCTGATGAGGTGTGGGCCTACGTTCACTCACTGATCAGCCAATATGTTCAGCCCGCCGAGACACCACAGAAGGCAACCTGATGCCTGGCGAACAGTCACGGCTCAGGAGCCTCACGACACCGATTCAAATACAAGGACCGTCAAGTCTATGCCTTTCCTGAAAAGACATTGCCTCCGGATCACAAGCACGCTTGTGTCTCTGATAGTCAGCAGCACCGTGATGGCAGCCGATGTTCGCATAGCGGTCGCTGCTAATTTTACGGATACCACCCGCGAGCTTATCCAAGCATTTGCCGATACCACTGGCCTGGAAGCCTCTGCAAGTTATGGCTCCACGGGCAAGCTGTATGCACAAATTGAAAACGGCGCGCCGTTTGATGTATTTCTCGCGGCCGATGCCCGGCGGCCAACGCTTCTTGAAGAGAGTGGCCAGGGTATAGCCGGAACCCGGTTTACCTACGCCCGGGGAAAACTTGCACTCTGGAGCCCGACATCGGGTGTTTTCACTAACCCTGAAGCCTGGCTGAAGTCCGGCGAGTATGGAAAACTTGCCATTGCCAACCCGAAAACCGCCCCCTACGGCCAGGCCGCGCAGGAGGTGCTGACACACCTGTCACTCTGGGCATCCCTGCAACCACATCTGGTACGAGGTGATTCCATTGCACAGACCTTTCAGTTTGCGGCCACCCAAAATACCGCGGCTGGGTTTGTTGCGCTATCACAGGTTCGCGCCTGGACAGGAAAAGGTGGGACACTCTGGCAAATTCCCCAGCGCTTGTACTCGCCGATTGATCAACAGGCTATCCTTTTAGCCTTTGGCAAGGATAACGGCGCCGCGCACCAATGGCTGGCATTTCTGAAAAGCGAAACAGCTACAAAGATTATCCAGCACTATGGTTATGATACAGACCACTGAGCAACAACCCGGCTGACATCATGGATACATACTGGGAGCCTGTCTGGCTTACCTTAAAGCTGGCAGGACTGACCACCGCACTGCTTCTGGTGATTGGCACACCGATAGCCTGGTGGCTGGCGCGCAGCCAGCACTGGTTACGGCAGCCTGTGGCGGCGATCGTTGCCCTGCCGCTGGTTCTGCCACCCACAGTGCTGGGGTTTTATCTACTCATTCTGATGGGCCCTCAGGGGCTGGTGGGCAAACTGACAACCGAGCTGGGCCTCGGTGTTCTGCCGTTCACGTTTGAAGGGCTGGTGATTGCCTCCGTGATTTATTCCCTGCCGTTCACCGTACAGCCACTGCAAAATGCGTTTCAGACCATCAACCAGCAGTTTCTGGACGCTGCCGCGACCCTGAGAGCATCGCCCCGGGATTGTTTTTTCTCGGTTGTTATTCCCCTTGCCCGCCCGGGTATTCTTACCGCCTGCGTACTTACCTTCGCCCACACGATCGGCGAGTTTGGCGTGGTTCTGATGATTGGCGGTAATATTCCGGGAGAAACTAAAGTGCTTTCCGTGGCAATTTATGACCATGTGGAGGCTATTGAATACACACAGGCCCACTGGCTTTCTGCAGGCATGGTGGTGTTCTCATTTGTGGTTCTGGTAACGCTCTATTCGCTTAATGGCCGGTTGCAGTCCGGGCTGGTGAAATGAGACCTGCTTCCGGAATTCAGGCTGGCTTTCAGTGCCGGTTTGATGATTTCAGCCTGAATGTGGATCTCAGCCTGCCGGGTGCAGGGCTTACCGCCCTGTTCGGTCACTCCGGCTGCGGTAAAACCACCCTGCTCCGGTGTATGGCCGGCCTGCAACCGGCTGAGGGCATCATGACGGTTAACGGGGAGGAATGGCAGAACGCTTCTGGCACCCGGCCTGTACACCAGCGCCCGCTGGCTTATGTGTTTCAGGAAACCAGCCTTTTCCCCCACCTGTCTGTACGAAAGAACATGTTGTACGGCTACCGCCGGGTTCCCGAAAAGAACCGGCAGATCACCTTCGGCCAGGCGACCGACTGGCTGGGCCTGGCGCCCTTGCTGGATCGCATGCCCGCAAAACTGTCAGGGGGCGAACGCCAGCGGGTCGCTATTGCCCGTGCGCTGCTGACCAGCCCGAAACTGCTGCTGATGGATGAGCCTTTGTCGGCGCTGGATCAAAACAGCAAGCAGGATATTCTGCCCTACCTGGAGGCTCTGCGTGACAAGCTCGCCATCCCGATCATTTACGTGTCTCACTCAGTCTCAGAAGTTGCCCGGCTGGCAGACCATATTGTCATGATGGATAACGGGCAGGTGGTCGCAGAGGGCCCGCTGCAAGACATACTCGCCCGCACTGACCAGCCGTTCGGCCTGGAAGAAGACACCGGTGTGATTCTGGATGCGGTGGTCGGTGAACAGGACACACAATGGCATCTCTGCCGTGCAGATTTTGCTGGCGGGCACCTCTGGCTGCGCGCCGATTCACGGCTGCAAACTGGGCGGCCTGTACGGCTGCAGGTTATGGCCCGGGATATCAGCCTCGCCCTGAGTGAGCAGAAAGATCAGAGTATTCAGAACCTTATTTTTGCCACTATTGATGAAATTGCGTCAGAGCTTACTCCGGGCACATCCATCGTGCGGCTTATGGCCGGGGAAACGCCTTTTATTGCCCGCCTGACCAGCCGCGCCGTTCATTCACTGGGTATTGCTCCGGGGCAGCAGGTGTGGATGCAGGTGAAGTCTGTTGCTATTGTCGATTGACCGGCTTCTGGCCCATTCAGCCACAGCCTGACCGCCCGCTACCCGTTAGTCTGGCTCTACAAACCTGATTCCAGGCCGCTTCATCTTTACTGACGAGAGGCAGCATGACCGCGACCAGCCACAGAATACCCAGCGGCGACCTTACACTGTACGCCGTTACCGAAGGCAATCTAGACGGCCCGCCACTGGTACTGGTTCATGGCTACCCCGACAATCATCACGTCTGGGACAAGGTGGCCAGGCTGCTGGCACCCGATTTCTTCCTGATTCGCTATGATGTTCGCGGTGCCGGACAGTCAGATAAGCCCACGCGCACCCGGGATTACCGTCTGGCTTTGTTGTCAGAGGACCTGAAAGCGGTGGTTGACGCGCTCATACCCGGCCGGAAATTTCATCTCGCAGCCCACGACTGGGGTTCCATCCAAAGCTGGGAATCGGTCACCAGAGAGCCTCTGAAGCAGCGTATTCTTTCCTACACCTCCATTTCCGGACCTTGCCTGGACCATGTCGGGTTCTGGCTCAGAGGCAAAGGGCAAAGCTTACGATGGAGTGATGTGCGGAGCCTTGCACAGCAACTGGCCAGCTCCTGGTATGTGTTTCTGTTTCAGGTGCCTGTGTTGCCGGACGCCATATGGCAGGTGGGGCTGGACCGTCTCTGGCCGGGGATATTACGTTCTCGCGAGGGGGTGCATGACGCCGTATTCAGCCCACATCAGAAGAGCGATGGCCGCTTTGGCGTGAAGCTGTACCGTGCCAACTTTCTGCCCCGGCTGATAAAACCAGCAGCCCGGAACGCGGCCTGCCCGGTACAGCTGGTCATCCCGAAACAGGATCATTACGTTCGGGAGCAACTGTTTGACTCGTTGGCGCAATGGACCGGCAAGCTCACCCGCCAGACCCTCGATGCACCACACTGGGTGCCCCTGACGGCCCCGGAGTCTGTCGCCGGCTCCATAAGGGAGTTTGTTCTTCAGGGTTAACGGGTGCCGAACACCACCATGGTTTTGCCTTTTACACGGACCAGCCCCTGATCTTCAAGGGTTTTCAGAACCCGGCCGACCATTTCCCGGGAACAGCCCACAATACGGCCGATTTCCTGACGGGTTATCTTGATCTGCATGCCATCCGGGTGAGTCATGGCGTCCGGTTCTTTACAGAGGTCCAGCAGGGTACGGGCTACACGGCCAGTAACATCCAGAAACGCCAGATCGCCCACTTTCCGGGTGGTCTGGCGCAGGCGGGAAGCCATCTGCTCACCAATAAAATAAAGCACCCGTGGGTCCTGCTGGGCAATCTCGCGGAACTTGGTATAGGAAATCTCAGCCACTTCACATTCGGTTTTGGCTTTAACCCAGGCGCTGCGGGAATCCATGTTATCGAAGAGGCCCATTTCGCCGAAGAAATCACCGGCATTCAGATACGCCATGATCATCTCGCGACCATCATCGTCTTCAATAATAACGGTAACCGAACCCTTTACGATGTAGAACAGCGAATCACTTTTGTCACCCGCGTAAATAATGGTGCTTTTCGCCGGATAACGACGGCGGTGACACTGTGAAAGGAAATAATCGAGATGCTTGGTCTTCTGCTCAACCGGCTTGACGATAGTAGCCATAGTGCGAGTCGTGCCTCCTAAGATACTGGCAGGTTCCGATGATTATTGTACACCCGGCTATCCCTGCGGGTTCGTTCATTTTTATTCAGAAACACCGCAACTTATAACAAGAAGGCACCATTTCGGCAACCGCTAAGCGTATACAAGATGTATCCCGGTGGCTTTTACGCCCGCCCGCAGCCAACTGTTGCCAGGCCATAACTGTGCTAGCATTCACGGCTCAGGTGCCTGGTAGTACAGGCATCCACCATGAACAGAACGGAGAATACGCCTGATGAAAGCAACGGTTGACTGGACCGGCAATGCCAGCTTCAGAGCCACCAGTGGCACCGGCCACAGCGTTCAGCTGGACGGCCCACCTGACCACGGCGGAGAAAATCTTGGCCCCCGGCCGATGGAAATGCTGTTAATGGGGCTGGGGGGCTGCTCGTCGTTTGATGTAATGAGTATCCTCAAAAAAAGCCGGCAGGATGTCACCGCCTGCCACGCCGAACTGGACGCTCAGCGGGCCGATGCAGTGCCGGCGGTGTTTACGAAAATCCACCTGCACTTTGTGGTTACTGGTAATAACCTGAAGGAAAGTCAGGTAAAACGGGCGGTCAGTCTGTCTGCAGAGAAGTATTGTTCAGCGTCTATCATGCTGGAAAAAGCAGGCGTTGAAATCACCCACAGCCACGAAATACGGGTAGCGGAATAGTCGCTGCTACAGTGCTGTAAATGGCGCTGTCTGCACGGTAAAAACGCCGATGCCAAAATGTCATCGCAGCGACTATTCAACCTGTCTTCTGGTGTGCATAATACGCACCCTCTTCCGCCGGTCTGCGCAAAAGGTGAACAGCCAGGTCAGTTGCCGGTGGCGGCCTCAGCAGAGCTTTTAAATCCAGCTCTGCAGTCATTCATCTCCATACACGGAGGGGCTGAGCATGACCAAACTTCAGTTGCACGGTTTCAACAATCTGACCAAATCCCTGAGCTTTAATATCTACGATATGTGTTATGCGCAGACGGAAGAGCAGCGCGAAGCCTATATTGATTATATTGATGAGATGTACAACGCCGAGCGCCTGACGCAGATTCTGACCGATGTGGTCAAAATCATCGGTGCCAATGTACTCAACATTGCCCGCCAGGATTACGAACCTCATGGTGCCTCAGTGACCATGCTCATTGCCGAACATGAGATTGGCAACGAGCAACCGGATAACGAGGAATCACCCGGCCCCCTGCCAGACACCCTTGTGGCGCACCTGGACA
>CAYUTG010000034.1:0-19473 GCA_964447555.1 uncultured Marinobacter sp. | reverse complement strand
GGAACCAACACGCATTTCACCTTCGCCCGTCCAGATATCCCCCTGTAAATGCGTCATCGCCTGCTCGGCGTAGACATCAGCGATCTGAACAGTCATGTCTGGCCCGGACACACTTATTGATGGCCACTTCAGCAATATGCTGGCAGATGACCCGGTATCGCTGATGCTCAGACGGGCCAGCCCGCCACTGGATTCGAGCGACTCACCCGAATCAGCACTGTTCAGGCTCATTTCCGGGGCACTGAACTCGAGTGTGGCGGAGCCCCACAGGCGGCTTTCAAGCGTAAGTTCAGGCTGTTCATCCGGAAACCAGTCGGCGTTCTTTGGCGACCAGCCACCTTTCGGTTCAAAGGCTATCAGGCTTCCGAGAATACCGTGAGTGACGTTGGCCTGATAATCAATCGTTTGGGATTGCCCGGTTTCAGGATTGGTCAGTACCAGAGTGCCCTGAAACTCCGAGGCCATAAAGCCCCGCTGATACTGCTCACTGGTCATTTTTACGAACGGTTGTGAGTGATTGACTTCCTGTGTGGCAGCCTGCCATTGCTGTTCAGTCACATAGCCCACAACCCAGGGCATTGCACCGGCGACAACCAGTACCGCAGCACCGGCAAATATCCACTTTTTCTGCAAGGGGTCTCTCCGCTTCAGGACTTTCCGGTTAACTGCTCCAGCAGTACCAGTTGTGAGGCCAGCCGTTCTTCGTGTTCGGCTGGCTGATTCTGTATGTAGCTGCCATCCGGCTGCAATATCCAGGCCTGGCAGTTATCGGCAAGGTAGATATCCAGGTTCGCACGAACACGGCTTACCAGATCGGCAGGCTCAATAGGAAAGGCCACTTCCACCCGGCTGAGCAGGTTCCGTTCCATGCCATCCGCACTGGAGCAATAAACCGCTGGCTGCCCGTTGTTGCCGAAATAGTAGGCCCGGGTATGTTCGAGAAAACGCCCTACAATAGAGCGTACCCGGATATTCTCCGACAGCCCCGGAACACCCGGCCGCAGGCAACAGATTCCGCGAATAAGCAGATCAATTTTTACCCCGGCCTGAGAGGCCCGGTACAGCGCCTTGATCAGATTGATCTCTGTCAGAGCGTTGCACTTGAAGATAATGCGGCCTTCCGCCCCGAAACCGGCTTCCCGGTCAATAAGGTTCAGCAAGCGGGTATGCAGCGTGAAGGGCGAATGGAACAACTTCTTGATTTTCAGAGCCTTGCCCATGCCGGTAAGCTGCTGGAACAGCTTGTTCACATCGTCGCCAATTGACTCATCACAGGTCATAAAACTGTAATCGGTATACAGCCTGGCATTCACGGCGTGATAGTTACCCGTGCCCAGATGCACATAACGGCGCAGACGCCCTTCTTCACGGCGCACAATCAGCATCATTTTGGCATGGGTTTTATAGCGAACCACACCATAAACCACAATAACTCCGGCTTCCTGAAGGCGGCTTGCCAGCTCAAGGTTTTCCGCCTCACTAAACCGTGCCCGCAACTCAATAACGGCCGTTACCTCTTTGCCACGCCGGGCAGCGTCAGCCAGCGCCTCAGCAATTTCAGAGTTGGCTCCTGTGCGGTACAGGGTTTGCCGGATGGCCAGCACCTGCGGATCTTTTGCAGCTTCGCGCATCAGGTCCACAACCGGGCTGAAGTTTTCATACGGGTGCAACAACAGAATCGGCTTTTTGCGGATGCTGTCAAACATGGAGCTTTTGTTGCGAATCTGTCTGGGAATAGAGGGCGAAAAGCCGGAATACATCAGGTCTGGCCGTTCCACAAGGCCGTTCACCGCCATCAGCCGGGTCAGATTGACCGGGCCATTCACCTGATACAGGTCGCGCTCCGTCAGGCCAAACTCGGTAAGCAGAAACTGCACCATATCCTGCGGGCAGTTATCTGCCACTTCCAGCCGGACACCATCGCCAAAGCGGCGGCTGAGCAATTCACCCCTGAGTGCCGACGCCAGATCTTCCAGGTCGTCTTCCAGCTCCAGATCGGCGTTGCGGGTCAGGCGGAACTGGTAACACCCTTTCACCTCCATTCCTGGAAAGAGTTCTTCAGCGTGAGCGTGAATCATGGACGACAGGAACACCAGGTTCTCACCGCCATCACATACCTCATCTGGCAGTCTTACCAGGCGCGGCAATGATCGGGGCGCTGGCAAAATGGCCATGCCGGTTTCCCGGCCGAACGCATCCTTGCCATCCAGTTCCACAATGAAGTTCAGGCTTTTGTTAACCAGCCGCGGGAACGGGTGGGAGGGGTCCAGCCCGATGGGACTTACCACCGGCAGAATTTCATCTTCAAAATAGTTACGCACCCAGTCTGCCTGCGCTGTTGTCCAGTCACGGCGGCGCACAAAGTGGATGTTTTGCTGTTCCATTTCGGGGATCAGCACGTTATTGAGGATGTCGTACTGCTCGTTGATGTAGTCGTGGGCTATGCGGCTGATTTCTGCCAGCACCTGCTCCGGCATCATGCCATCGGCGCCCACGGTTTCCCGCCCGTACTTCATTTGCTGACGCATACCGGCAACACGGATTTCGAAAAACTCATCCATATTCCGGCTGAAAATACAGCAGAAATTCAACCGGTTGATCAGTGGGTGCGCAGGGTCCAGCGCTTGTTTAAGCACCCGGTAGTTGAACTGTAGCTGGCTTATTTCCCGGTTAAAGTAATTGTCACTGGCATCCAGATTCACCTCGCCGCTCACCGGCGAAGGCGCGCTCTGTCCATTGTCCGCTGTCTGCTTGTGTGCGGTGTCCGTTGTCATGGTTCCTGATTCCAGTCTGGTGTGCCGCCGGCAGATAACCGGCAGCACCATGTTTTTGGCTGGCTATACAGCGCCTGAGCCCTGCCGGTCCCGCATCAGGCGGGCTGCCCGCACGGCGAAATACGTCAGAATGCCATCTGCACCCGCCCGGCGCATAGCCATCAGGCTTTCCATCATCACGGCATCGCCATCCAGCCAGCCATTCTGCGCCGCTGCCATGTGCATGGCATACTCACCGCTGACCTGATAAACAAACGTAGGCACCCGCAATTCGGTTTTTACCCGGTGCACAATATCCAGGTACGGCATCCCTGGTTTCACCATCACCATATCAGCACCTTCCGACAGATCCATCGCCACTTCATGAATGGCTTCATCACTGTTGGCAGGGTCCATCTGATAGGTTTCCTTGCTGCCTTTGCCCAGATTACCTGCAGAGCCGACCGCATCCCGGAAAGGCCCGTAATAGCTGGACGCATACTTGGCAGAATAGGCCAGAATCCGTGTATTCACATGGCCGGCCGATTCCAGCGCGTCGCGGATAGCGCCGATTCGCCCGTCCATCATATCTGAAGGCGCAACAATATCGGCCCCCGCGTCTGCATGGGACACCGCCTGATTAACCAGTGCTTCCACGGTGACATCGTTCAGCACATAGCCATCGTTATCAATAATGCCATCCTGACCATGAGTGGTGAACGGATCCAGCGCCACATCGGTGACCACACCCAGCCCGGGGTGGGCTTTTTTCAGTGCCCGTACCGCCCGCTGGGCCAGGCCATCCGAATCCCAGGCACCGGAGCCTGAGAGGTTCTTTTTGTCGGCCGCCACTACCGGAAACAAGGCAATAGCCGGAATACCAAGTGTTACCAACTCTGCGGCCTGCTCAACCAGCAAGTCGATACTGACACGCTCAACACCGGGCATGGAGGGTACCGGCTCCCGCTGCCCTTCTCCCTCAAGTACGAATACCGGGTAAATCAGATTGTCCGGGGTCAGCACATGCTCCCGAACCATGCGACGGGAAAAATCGCTGACCCGGTTGCGACGCAAACGGGAAACCGGAAAAGCACGGGGAGTAATACTTGGCACGGATAACCTCCTGAGTGGCTGTCAGGCAATCCGATAAACGGGACGCCTGAGGGTATGAACAGGCCCCATCATACACTGGCATCGCTGCCGGGTGCAGGCATAGGCCTAACTCTTCCGGCTAATACCTGCGCCAGCCTACCGGATGGAATCCAGCGCCTGTGCCCGGATTTGCTCATTTTCACTGAAATGCTGCCCCCTCAGGCGCTCCAGCGCTGTGTCGAGTTCTGGCCCCGCCAGCCCCGACGACATTAATGCCTCACGTTCACGCGAATACGCCTGCCACCGCCTGTCCCAGTCGCTCTGTTTCTTATCCAGTTCGGCCAGCCGTCCGGCTGCCTCAGCCCCGAATGCTTCTTCCCGCCAGGCTTTGAGAGCGGCCGGGTCATCAGCGTATTCCTGCCGGGCCTGTTCATACTCGGTAAACCGGCGGGTTTGCTCACGGGCCTCTCTGATCGGTTCGGGCAAAGCCGACTCGGCGCGGGCAATCGCTGCCTGTCGCTGCTCATCTGTCAGGCTGGTGTTCCGGGCGATACGGACCTGTTCCACCTGAAAGCGGTCAATCGCTTCATCCTGTGCAAAAAAAGCGTCGGCGGTTGTGTTATCCAGCCAGGTTCTGCGCAACGCGTGAATTTCTTCCATCCGTTGCTGTACCTGTTCCGGACTAAGCTGGCCGGCACCACGGTAGACTTCCTCAAGATCGGAGACCGCCAGCTTGTAATCCAGATAGGCTCCCAGCGTTTCAAGGGCCTGGCTACGGGCAGGTTCATCGAGGGTTGCCAGGGTGTTCTCAATGCGTGTCACCAGTTGCTGCAGCGACTCTTCACCCAGTGCAGACAGGTAGTATTCGAACATCTGGCGCAGCTCCGGAGTCGGAATCAGCGCTCCGGTGCTGTCCACCCTGGCCCACCCCGCAGGCACAGAAGTGCCTGCCAGCGATGACGGAAGTGTCTCTGGCAGCGATGCTTTTTGCCCTTTGCCAACCATCTGTGATGGCGGCTCTGCCTGGTCGCCCGGCGCCGCCGTGGGCAACGGACCGGAAGAAGCGCTGGCATCGGGAGCGGCCTCACCGGATGGCTGGAGGGTATCACCCCCTGGCGACAGCGACAGCCACAGAACAGCCACTGCAATAACCAGAAGCAGGGGAATCAGTACCTTTGTAAGCGTTTTCATAGTGATGGAAACTCGTCGTGTGTTTCAGTCGCTGAGACAACCTGCCACGAGAATAAATCAGAGGCCACCACCTTACTGAGAACAGAGTCAAATACGGGGCCGGGGTCAGGCGTCATACCCAACCCCGGCCCGGAGAGACAAGTTACCGAAGTACCTTCAGAGTGAGCTGTTGTTGAAACCCGTACTCACTCGGCGAGACGGTTCAGAGGCAGCGGTATTCACTTCCTGAATCTTTCCGCCCTGCCCCAAAAACGCCTCAATATCCGCCTGCAACTGTGCCCGCATCCGGGCACGGCCGGTAATAGAATGGTTGTCTTCACTGTCGCCGCTCCAGTTTCCGAGCTGCTCCAGATTGCTTTCGTCGAACTCACTCATGGCGTTCTCCATCAACGAAAACAGAGGATCAAGTGCTTAAACCCATGCGGGCTACTACACTCCGTCTCGGCAAAACCCGGTTTCTGAACAGAATATCCGGTGTTGCCTTGGCGTCTTTATAATCTGCTTTTCCCGGCTGCGCTATTCTTTGGCAACGCCTTTTTTGTAACATTTTGTATCTGGCCATAGATGTATGAATTTAAATGATAAAATGGACCAACCCCGAAAAAACTTTGATTGACACAAAGAATGAATAATGATTCACTACTTGTAGGGAGCCGGCATGGCCTACCGAGAAACAGAGAAGATGCGCCAGCGCAAAGCCGAAGCGCGGCAACGGATTATTGACTGCACTTACGAGTGTGTTGCCAGCGGCGGTTTCCGCAGTGCACGCGTTACCCGGATAGCAAGCCGGGCCGGCGTGGCCACCGGTACCATCTACCGCCACTTTGAGTCACGGGAAGAGTTGTTTGCTGAGGTGTTCAGGCTGGCAACGCAGCGAGAGGTCGACAAGGTTGCCTCGCTGCTGGCGACAGAAGAAAACAGCATTAACCGGCTGGAGTCAGCCCTCAGACAGTTTGCCGAGCGTGCGCTGCGCGCTCCGATGATGGCCTGGTCGCTGATAGCAGAACCGGTCGACCCTAAAGTAGATGAAGAGCGGCTGGCGTACCGCAAGGCTTACGCCAGCTTGTTTGAAAAAGCGATTCGGGAAGGCATTGATGATGGATGCATACCGGATCAGAACGCCCGGCAGAGCAGCACCTGCCTAGTTGGCGCTATTGCAGAAAGCCTGGTCGGGCCGCTATCACCCACCCAGTCAGGCGCAGTTGCAGATGCCGTAACCGACAACAACGACTCACTGGTCGACACCATCATTCACTTTTGCATGCAGGGGTTGACCGGTACAAGGAGATAGCCATGAGCACCGCTCGGCAAACCAACCCGGAAACCCCAGAAACTGCTCAGGCAGACCGCTTCCTGTCGGCCACGCACGAGGTGTTCAATCAACCGCCCGCGCTGGAAAATTACAACCTTTTTGAACAGGATACCGCGCTTCAGGAGGCCGTTCGCCGTGAAGGCGCCGAGGCGGCCACCGAGGAGCTCCGGGCGTTTGGCGCCCTTGCCGGAGCCGCAGAGACCATCGACCTTGGCTTCCGGGCAAACAGCAACAAACCGGTGTTCAAGACCCATGACCGGTTTGGCCATCGTATTGACGAAGTGGATTTTCACCCGGCCTACCACCAGTTAATGCGCACGGCCTTCGAAAACGGCCTGCACAGCAGCCCCTGGACCAATCCGGGCAAAGGCGCGCACGTCGCACGGGCAGCAAAATACTACATGCACTCTCAGGTTGAAGCGGCCCACTGCTGCCCCGTAACCATGACCTTTGCGGCCATCCCTTCGATCCGGAAACAGCCAGACCTGGCAAAAGACTGGGAAGCGCGCATTCTGGCCAACAGCTATGACCCGCGCAACGTTCCGGACGGCGATAAAACCTCCGTCACCATCGGCATGGCCATGACCGAGAAACAGGGCGGCAGCGACGTTCGCGCCAACACCACCAAAGCCTTCCCCGTTAGCAATGAAGGCCCCGGACAAGCCTATGAGCTGGTTGGCCACAAATGGTTTGTCTCTGCCCCCATGTGCGACGCCTTCCTGGTGCTCGCCCAGACCCGCCGCGGGCTTTCCTGCTTTCTGATGCCCCGCTGGCAGCCGGATGGCAGTAAAAACGCCTGGCAAATACAGCGCCTGAAAAACAAAATGGGCAACGTTGCCAACGCCTCCAGCGAAGCCGAATTACGCGGTGCACTCGCATGGATGGTTGGCGAAGAAGGCCGGGGCGTACCGACCATCATTGAAATGGTCGCCATGACCCGGTTCGACTGCATGATCGGCAGCTCCGCCGGCATGCGCCAGGCACTCGCCCAGGCCACCCACCACTGCCGCCACCGCAGCGCCTTCGGCAACCGCCTGATTGATCAGCCCCTGATGCAAAACGTACTCGCCGACCTGGCTCTGGAAAGCGAAGCGGCCATGGCTTACACCCTGCGAATCGCCCGCGCTCTGGACAATCAGGGCAGCGAACAGGAGCGCCTGCTGGCCCGGCTGGCCACGCCGGTTGGCAAATACTGGATCTGCAAGCTCACACCAAATCACGCCTACGAAGCCATGGAATGCATGGGCGGCAGCGGCGTCATGGAAGACTGCATCATGCCCCGCCTGCTCCGGGAATCGCCGGTCAACGCCATCTGGGAAGGCAGCGGCAACGTACAGTGCCTGGACACCCTCCGAGCCCTGCAAAAAGAACCCGAAACCCTGGACGCCTTCTTCAAAGAAGCCGCCGAAGCCAAAGGGGCCGATCGCCGCTTTGACCGTTTCCTGGCCCAGCTGCAAAATGACTTTGCCGACACCAGCGACATCCAGTACCGCGCCCGCAATCTGGTCGACCGAATGGCACTGGCCATGCAGGGTTCCCTGCTGCTGCGCCATTCAGACACAGCCGTGGCCGATGCCTTCTGCGCCTCACGCCTGCAGGATGCCGGTGGCATGAACTACGGCAACCTGCCATCCGGCACAGACCCGGCGGCCATTATCAAACGGGCGACGCCTGTAGTAGGCTAATGGAATCTGAGTCAGCCTCCATACTGTGGAAGCAGGTGGGGCACTGTTTCTGAAACACGCTGTGAATACATCCCTGTACGCTTGGGCTCCGCCATCCCTGGCTCCGCACAGTTTCAGAAACAGCACCCCACCTGCTCTTGCGCTGCACCGGGAAACCCACTGAGAACTATGCGAGTCGGTGAAGAATCACCGTCCAAAAATTGTGCGGAGCATTGGCCGGCGTAGCCCAAGCGCCCCAGGGATGGGCCGAAGGAGCGTTTTTTGGACGGTGATTCTTCACCGGCTCCCGCACGAAGCACGGAACCAACCATGTCCGAAGCACTGAGAAAACTGCTAGACCGATCCAGTCCGCAGCCGGTCATCACTCCCCACGTCGGTGTACTGACTCTGCACTTTCAGCTATACGGTTGCGAAGACCTGAAAGCCAAACGCAAAGTATTTACCGCCCTGCGCGCCGTCTGGGGCAAAGAACCCGACCTGGCTGTTGCCGAAACCGCCGACCAAGATGCCCTTGATTGCGCCACCTGGACCATCGCAGCCCTTGGCACCTCCGCCCAACAGATCACCCAGCGCCTTGATCAGATCGAAAAAGCCATTGAAGAACGAACAGACGCTGCCATAGTAGACGTATGCCGGGAAATTCTCTGAACCATAAAGCTCAGTATGGCCCTGTCTGGCGTAACATTTAAGCACGCCGTATACTACGCCCCCTCAGGGATGCCAAGGCATCTGCCGACAGCAGATGACCAGACAAAATGCCGGGCAAATATCCCCGGACTGATCAGATTCCGCAGGGCATCCGGAACCGGCCCTGCGAATGACCACTGATAGTGTGTGGTGCCTATGACCGGAAAGAAAAAATCCGCCCATGCCTCCGTTGAGGCCATGTACCGCGTATTCACAGTGCCCGAAGCACCGGAATCAACGCTAAGCCGGATTGACCAGGACATATCCCGTAACCTCGCAGGCTTCCTGCAGGGGCATATCGTTGCGCTTGAACGGGACCTCACCGACGTAGAAAAAGACTTTTCAGATCACGCCATACCTGAAAAGCCCGTTTTTGTGTCTGAACAAGCCCAGTTTCTGCTGGACAAACTGGTTGCCAACTCCGTTCACACCGCCTCCCCCGCGTTCATCGGCCACATGACCTCGGCACTGCCCTACTTCATGTTGCCACTGTCCAAGATCATGATCGCGCTTAACCAGAACATGGTGAAAACGGAAACATCCAAGGCTTTCACACCGATGGAGCGCCAGGTCCTGGGCATGATGCACGGGCTGGTGTATGAGCGCGATGCGCCCTTTTATCGCAAGTGGATGCACAACCCCGGCCACGCCCTGGGCGCCATGTGCTCCGGAGGCACGGTTGCCAACCTGACCGCACTCTGGGTAGCCCGGAATCACGCATTTCCGGCTGAAGGCAGTTTTCGCGGGCTGCATCAGGAGGGACTGTTCCGGGCACTCAAATATTATGGCTATGAAGGCGCTGCTATTCTGGTATCCCGCCGCGGCCACTATTCCCTGAGCAAGGCTGCTGACGTGCTGGGCCTGGGGCGTGACGCTCTGATATCGATCGCCACCGACGACGATAACCGGATTCAGACCGACGCGCTGCGCGATAAATGCCTTGAACTGCAGAAACAGAAAATCAAGATCATTGCCATTTGTGGGGTCGCGGGCACCACAGAAACCGGGAGCATTGACCCGCTGGAAGCCATGGCAGATATCGCCCAGGAATTCGGTGCTCACTTCCACGTAGACGGCGCCTGGGGTGGCCCCACTCTGTTCTCCCGCACATACAAACACCTGCTTCGCGGCATAGAAAAGGCAGATTCAGTTACGCTCGATGCCCACAAACAACTGTACGTGCCCATGGGTGCAGGGTTTGTGGTCTTCAAGGAACCTGGCCTGTCCAGCGCGGTAGAACACCACGCCCAGTATATTATCCGGAAAGGGTCCCGCGACCTTGGCAGCACCACCCTGGAAGGGTCCCGCCCGGGCATGTGCATGTTGATTCACTCCGGCCTGAAAATTCTGGCCCGGGAAGGCTACGAACTGCTGATTGATCAGGGCATCGAAAAGGCCCGGGTATTTGCCGAGCTGATTGATGAGGAACAGGACTTTGAATTGATCACCAGGCCAGAGCTGAACATTCTGACCTATCGCTACTGCCCACAGAACGTACAGCAGGCCCTGCTGATGGCCGACCCTCTACAGGCCGAAAAGCTGAACAGTTGCCTGAACCGGATTACCAAATTTATTCAGAAAACCCAGCGGGAGCGCGGTAAGGCCTTTGTTTCCCGAACCCGGCTGGAGCCCGCGCACTACTTCCATTTTCCATGCATCGTGTTTCGCGTTGTACTGGCCAACCCGCTAACAACCCGGGAGATACTGGCAGACATTCTTGCGGAGCAGCGGGAATTATCAGCACTGGAAGGCATTGAGGATGAAATCACCGTTCTGCACCAGATGGCTGATGCTGTACTTAAGCAGAACCGGTTGAGCGCCGGAAGCGCCTGACAGGGACAGGCGTTTCTCCGCCGCCGGGAGTAACGCCAGAACTTAACTCAGAAACCCGGCAACTCAGTAAAGCGCCTCTTCATCGTCCAGCACTTCGTGGAGAATATCCAGAAACATGTGATCTGCCTCACTCCAGTTCTCTGGAATCCGGATGGTGGTGTTGGCGCTGATTTCCCGTGCGATCACCTCGTTCGCGTTTGGCTCATTACGGTACTTGCGTGCAATTTCCATGGACTTCACGGCGATGGTGGGCTCGGCCAGCACCTTCTTGATAAACACCCGGAGCTCATCAATCATTCTGGCCTGACGGCTTTCAACAGATGTACTCATACTTCACTCCATATGTGAATGAATGCATGAAGGCGTAACGCCCTTCAGTATCAGAACAGTATGGCTAAACTGGCCGGCGACAGCCAGTGCCGTACGTCAGATCATTAACCCGCGCAGGGTAAAAAACAACAGGGCCGCCATGGCAGCAGAGGCCGGCACAGTGATGATCCAGGCCGCGGCAATTTTAACCAGATGCGACCGCTTGACCATCTCCTCCTTATAGATCTTCTTCAGCCGCTTGCGCTCTGACTTTGACAAAGGCACCTGTTTTTTGTGCTTCTTCGCCTGCTTCAGCAGCTTCTCCATTTCTTCAACAGAGGCATTGCGGAAATCGTCCAGAAATGGCTTAAGGCGCTGCTGATCTTCCGGCTCATGCTGCTCAATAATCTTATGCAACTGGGTGGCATAGTTAGACTTCAGGTACTCGCGCAGAAAACCAACCCCGAAAACACCACCAATGGCAATGTGTGTTGAGCTGACCGGCAGGCCAAGCTGAGACGCCAGAATAACGGTCAGTGCTGCAGAAAGCGCGACGCAGAACGCCCTGGTTTTATCCAGCTCGGTAATCTCACTGCCCACGGTTTTAATCAGGCGGGGGCCGAAGAGCATCAGACCAACCGCCAGCCCCAGAGCACCAATCATCATTACCCACAACGGAATGCCAGCGGTAGCCACAATAGCTCCGGACGACAAGGCATCGTTTATGGCGGCCAGCGGACCGATGGCATTGGCAACGTCGTTTGCACCGTGCGCGAAGCTTAACAGGCCCGCCGCCAGAATCAGCGGCCAGGTGAACAGGGCATTCACCCCCCTGGGATTATTTTCCATGGTGGCCGCACGGCGGTTCACCAGCATTCGTATCGCAAAGAACGCAAGCACGGCAACCGCCAGACCAATCAGCGAAGCCTGCAGAAAACTCACATGCACTACTTTCTTCACGCCCTTGATCATCAGGTAGGTGCCGAAGGCCCAGGCCATGATGGCTACCAGCCAGGGCACGAACGTTCTGGCGGCCGGCACAACATCTTTCCGGTACAGCACCAGTTTCTCGATAATAAACAGGAAGAGTGCCGCAAGGGCCCCGCCAAGAACCGGGGAAATTACCCAACTGGCAGCAATTTTGCCCATCACAAACCAATCGGC
Organism: uncultured Marinobacter sp.; assembly: GCA_964447555.1. GTDB lineage: Bacteria > Pseudomonadota > Gammaproteobacteria > Pseudomonadales > Oleiphilaceae > Marinobacter. The sequence goes on along the minus strand of CAYUTG010000034.1, from coordinate 7,447 downwards.
GATGCCCCAGCCACCGGCAGCAATACCGGCCCCCAGAACTCCACCGACAATGGAATGAGTGGTAGACACCGGTGCACCCATCCAGGTTGCCAGGTTCAGCCAGAGTGCGCCTGCTAACAGGGCGGCCGTCATAAGCCAGACAAAGGATTGCCCGTTACCAAGCGACGTCGCATCAATAATGCCGCCCTTGATGGTGGACACCACATCGCCACCGGCAATCAGAGCCCCGGCAGACTCAAACACCGCCGCCAGCAGAACGGCACTACCAAGAGACAGGGCGCCGGAGCCAACCGCCGGGCCAACGTTGTTGGCCACATCGTTGGCGCCGATATTAATGGCCATGTAACCGCCGATGACGGCGGCCGCCATAAGCAGCATACTGTTCGGCATGCCCTCACTGAAGGAGCCGACGACCAGCCATACTCCAAGAAGAAACAGGAGGCTGATCCCAACCCGGTACCTTTCCGTAGAATGGCTGGTAAGAAGAGTATCCAGGAGTCCGCTTGAACGGGCCATACAGATTAGATCTCGTGTAGTCTGAATGAGGTGGGCGGTCTCGTTACCGCGCCGCAACTATAAAATTTTTGCCATCAAATTGAAACAAAACGGTGATTCCCTATCCAGATCACATAAAATGGCTCTGGAAAGTGCAACCATTTGATGAGTTGACGCACAATTCACAAAAAAAGCGTCAAAAATACGATAATTCACAAGGTTCCTATGACCGAGCACGTGTCTTTTAACCTTCGCAATGCCAACGAGCGGGAAGATGCCCAGATCTCACGCCTGCTGACCTGGCTATCAGTGATGGCCATTGTCTTTCTGATTGGCATAGGGGCAAAAGCCTGGTTCGCCGAGCATACCACACACGCCTGGACGCTCTGGGCATTTGCAGTGGCCTTCTCTGCTAACATGATGCTCTTTGCAAGAACCGGCAACCGTGCCATTCAGAAACGATGCCTGCTGGTACTGGTCGGTTTGCTGTTCACCTACCTGATTGCATCCGGTGGTGAAAGCAACACGGGGCCGCTGTGGTTCTATGTGTTCCCCCCCTTACTGTTTTACCTGACAGACCTGAAAACCGGCACCGCCATTTTACTGTTCTGCTGCCTGATCGCCGTTGTGGTGTTTCAGTTTCCCGGCTTGCCTGTTGTGTTTGCGGAATACGGAACCGACTTCAAAATCCGCTTCTTCGCAACGCTCACCTTTGAGTCAATTTTCTGCTTTGTTCTGGAAGCCAGCCGCCTCAAGGTGCGCAACAATCTGGTAAGCCTGGCAGAAACCCATGAGCGGGCTTCAAGAACCGACGACCTGACTGGCCTGTCCAACCGCCGGGATATGCAGAACCGGCTGTCCGTTGAGTTTTCCCGCTATCAGCGCTCTGGGCACCACTTTTCCATTGTTCTCATTGACCTGGACCTGTTTAAAAATATCAATGATCAGTTTGGCCACGAGGCGGGGGACGACGTGCTTCGTGAATTTTCCGCGCTGATGGGCACCATTATCCGCCAGACAGACACCGCTTCCCGCTGGGGCGGAGAGGAGTTCCTTATACTGCTGCCGGATACCTCTCTGCTTCAGGCACTGGCGCTTGCTGAGCGCCTGCGGGCAGAAGTCGCTAAAACCCCGTTCATCAGCAAGGGTGTGCGTATGCCGGTGACTATCAGCGCCGGTGTTTGCTCAATTGCCAAGGCCGGATCACTGGGCGATTTGCTCAAGCAGGCTGACATTCACCTGTACAACGCCAAAGAAGACGGACGTAACCGGATTGCGCCGCGGGTTCGCAGCCAGAGCACGGAAGGCACAGAGGCTGCCGGCTCCCCATCACCTTGAGATCCGCTCTGCCTGCCATTATGATCGTGCACCGATACTGGCCCCGGATTTATCCGGGACCTCCACCTCTGCACAGGAATCACTATGACCGCTATCCGGGTTCTGGTAGGCAGCATTTACGGGGCTGCCCTATTCACGGCCAACGAAATCAAAGCGTCTCTTGAAGCCGAGGGGCACAGTGTCACCATACTGGACAACCCGACCCTGGAAGACATTACCGGTAATGATGACGCGCTGCTGGTGTGCACATCCACAACCGGTCAGGGCGAAGTACCCGGCAACCTGCTGCCTTTTTATATCGCCCTGAAAGACCAGCTGCCGCAACAGCCCGGACGCCCGTTCGGCATTATCGTGCTGGGCGACAGCTCCTACGGTGACACCTATTGCGGTGCCGGCGAACTGATGGAAGAAGTTTTTCTTGAAACGTCTGCCAGAAAAGTCGGCGATACGCTGCGTATCGATGCTCTGGAAGTGATGGATCCGGAAGAGGAAGCCGTTCCCTGGGTAAAAGACTGGGTTAAAGCGATTTGACGATACCCGGTACCGGTAACAAAAACAGCAGCCAATATTACTTGAGCCGTCCGAAGCGACACGCCATACTCACAAGACAATGACAACACGTTATGGGGTGCCGTGACACAAGCACTTTGGCTAAGGCTACTGTTAACATTACTAATTCTGCTGGGTGTTTGCACATCGTCTCACGCGGCTGAAGCGCCCTATATTCCCGATATTGACTACCTGCGAATTGCTCCCGGTAATCAGATAACCCCCGAGCAGGCGCTTACCTCAGACAGCTGGCAAACGCTTGGCAAAGTCAGTCCGAACTTTGGCTATATCAACGATACAATCTGGCTTCGTTTCGACATACCCGGCGGGATCGCCATTAACTTGCTGGAGGTGCGCTACCCACAACTCGACCAGGTCGATTTTTATCTGGTCCGGAATGGAAAAATCACCCGGCACCTGGTCACCGGCGACCGTTTCCACTTTGCTCTAAGGCCAATTATTCACCGGAATTTTCTATTCCCGTTCAAACACATACCGGGCGTTGATTATGAAATCCTGCTGAAGGTTCAAACCCAGGGGGCCATGCAAATTCCGCTTCGGCTCTGGGACTCCCAGGACTTTTTTGTGGCCTCAGCCATCGAAAACCAGTTTCACTGGGTGTATTACGGAATACTGATTACCGTTATTTGCTTCAATCTGTTCATTTTTCTGGCCCTGCGCGAACGGGTGTATCTGGTATACGCCCTCTCGACACTGAGCTATCTGTTTCTGATCGCCAGCCTGAATGGCACCGCATTTCAGATGCTCTGGCCAACGAAGCCCGGCATCGAAAATCACATCATGTTGCTGACGATACCGTCTGCGATGCTTTTTACGTTGTTATTCGCTCAGCTTTTTCTCAGGCTCAAAACTACTGCCCCTTACTGGAACCGGGTGGTGCTCTTCACCATACTGCTGAATGCGCTGGCCGCACTCTCAACCTTCGTAACAACCTACAGCATCAGTAGCCAGATTATTGTGGCGCTGACCATTCCCAGTTGCCTGTTGCTGACCGTACTTGGCCCACTGCTATGGCTACGCGGTAACCCGCAAGCGGTGTATTACACCCTGGCCTGGGGAGCGCTCACCCTGGGCAGCGCCATAACAGCCACCAACAAATACGGGCTGATACCAAATAACTTCCTGACCACCTATGGCATGGAGATCGGTTCTGCCCTGGAAGCTATTCTGCTGACCATCGCCCTGGCCGCCAGGCTGTATCATCAAAGGCAGGACACAATTGAAGCCCGCGACGCAGAACTAGCGGCCTTAACTGCCAGGCGCTCCGCAGAGCTGAAACTGATTGAGCATGCGCTGCACAACCCGCTGACCCAGCTACCCAACCGCAGCAGCTACGAGATGGCGTTTAATGACCTGATCACTCGCGCCCCGGACAGGCGCTACGCTGTTGTGATCATTCACCTGAATAACCTTCAGTCTGTCACAAAAACCCTTGGCCACCAGAACAGCGACCGGATACTGAAGCTTGCCTCCCAGCACTACAGTGCCGTGGCCAAAAACCTGACCGGCGTTCTCCCCATTGAAAAAAGTGACCGGCAAAGCCACTTCCTGTCATCGCTGGACTCCCAGACTTTCGCTCTGATCATGGATGCCGATGTGGCAGAGGCAGTGCCCAGAAAAATCATGGCAGCACTGGAGGAACTTCGCGCACCACTGGACTACCTGGGCATGCAGGTTCCGCTGGATGTGCGGGTCGGTACGGCTATTTTTCCGGATCACGGCATGGACACAGGCACCCTGATTCGCCGGGCGGTTATTGCGGAGGGGTCTGAGCGGGCAGTCGAACGGGGTATGGCCTATTACAAGCCATCCCGAGACTCCTTCAGTGCCGACCGCCTTACCATAGTGTCAGAGTTGCGTCAGGCGCTGATCGACAACCGCCTGGCGCTTTACCTGCAACCCAAGTTATCGCTGGCCACCAACTCGGTGGTTGACCTGGAGGCGCTGATTCGCTGGCCCGAAAAGCAGGGGGTGATCCGGCCCGACGAAATTATTGCCCTGGCCGAACAAACCGGCCTGATCAAACCACTCACCCGTTGGGTACTACAGCAGGCGTTAACCATTCGCACCCGGTTACTGGAGCATGGCTGGCACCTTGGCATTTCGGTTAATGTCTCGCCGAACAACCTTCGGGAACCAGACTTCCCTCTGTACGTACAGCGGCTCATGAGCAGCTTTCACAACCACAAGGGCGCCATTACCTTCGAGGTGACAGAAACCTCCATGATGCAGGACCCGGCAAACTCGCTGACGGCGCTGGGCCAGCTTAATGACGCCGGAATACCCGTCTCTATTGATGATTTCGGGTCTGGTTACTCCTCGCTGTCATACATCAAACAGTTGCCAGCCAGTGAGATCAAAATAGACCGCTCACTGATCACCGATCTGGCCACCGGTGCGGAAGACAGAGTCATTGTGCAAACCACCATAACCATGTGTCACAGCCTGGGCTATCAGGTGGTTGCAGAGGGTGTGGAAGATGAAACCACCGCAGAAATTCTGCGGCAGATGGGCTGCGACATGATTCAGGGGTTTCTGCTGACACCGCCCCTGCCCTTTGATGTGGCTCTGGACTGGCTGAGCAGGCACGGCCGCCAGCAGGCAAACCAGGCGGACGGTTAGCGCTGACGGATCAGAGCTTCCTGCGTGGTGGATGCCACCAGCACGCCCTGACTGTTGAAAATGCTACCCCGGTTAAAGCCGCGCCCTGCTGATGCACTGGGGCTGTCCTTATCATAAAGCAGCCAGTCATCCATACGGAACGCCCGGTGGAACCAGATAGCATGGTCAAGGCTGGCAACCTGAAGGTTCTTTGTTGTGAAGGTCACGCCGTGTGGATTTAACGACGTTGCCAGAAAGTGGAAATCTGACGCGTAAGTCAGCAAACACTGATGCAGCACCGGGTCATCAGGCAGCGTGCCCTGTGCGCGAAGCCAGCCCTGATTGTACGGTGGGAGTTTTTCCGGCTTGAGCGGATTCATGATATCAACCGGACGAATATCAATCGGCCGGTCCCGAACCAGCGACTTTCGCATGCTTTCCGGCGCATGAGGCGCAATCAGCTTTGCCAGTTCGTCCTCCGACCTCAGGGTATCGGGCGCGGGCGCTTCCGGCATATCAAACTGATGCTCAAACCCTGGCTCCTCCCCCTGAAATGATACAGACCCGGTCAGTATTTCTTTACCGTTTTGCCGGGCAATCACCCGGCGAACAGAGAAGCTGCCGCCATCCCGCACCCGCTGCACTTCGTATTCGATCGGCATGCGATGATTGCCGGGGCGAAGAAAATACGCATGCAACGAGTGGCACAGGCGCTCCTCCACTGTCCGGCTGGCGGCCATCAAGGCCTGGCCAAGCACCTGGCCACCAAATACATTCGGGAAACCCAGGTCTTCACTGTCACCCTGAAAGTAATCATCGCCAATGTGGGTAAGGTCCAGCAAATCCACCAGCTTTTTTGTTACTTCAAGCATGCCTGCTCCCGTTATCAGAGTTAAGAGTGAATAGGTGGCACTTCCCGCGCCAGAGCTTGTTTTTCGATGGCATAACGACCTGTGACAGCAAAGCCCAGCAACTCACCTTCCGGGCTTCTGAACAGAGCTTTCACGTGTGTCCCATCCTGCTCCAGCTCCCAGTTCCCAGGGGCGTTCGCTGGTGGAGGGCAGACGGCAGTGGGGCAGCAGGGTGTTTTAACCATCACCGGCATGGCACCGTAACTGACTTCTGTTCGGTTACCCATCAGTGTTTTTGCCAGTGCCCGTGCACAGGCCATCAGTGGCAGTACATAAAGCAGTACCTGGCCATCGACTTCTGCACAGTCACCCAGCGCATAAATGTCCGTAGCCGAGGTTTCCAGAGCGCGATTCACCTTGATGCCATGGCCAGTTGCGATACCCGCCGCCCCGGCAAGGTCTATACGGGGGCGCAGCCCAACTGCGGAAACCACCAGATCGGCATCCAGGTTTTCACCATTGGCCAGGGTCAGTTTCACGCCCTTGCCATTCTGGTCTATGCGATCAACCACGGTGTCCAGATGAAAACGCACGCCAGTATTTTCCAGTTCCTGCCGTACCGCATTAGCTGCGGGTGCTGGTAGCAAGCCAGGCATAACCGTTTCAGACGGTGCAATCACGTCTACCTCATAGCCACCGTGCCGAAGGTCGTTGGCAAACTCACAGCCAATCAGGCCGGCACCCATAATAGCCACCCGCTCACCACCAGCCAGTGCTTTGCGGAAAGCCCGGTAATCCATCAGGTCATTGATGGAAAATACGTGCTCTTGCCCGTCGCCCTCAATAAACAGACGAATAACGTCGGCTCCCCAGGCCAGCACCAGTTTACTGTATGCAAGGCGCTCGCCCCCGATCAGCAGTTCGTGCGCCCCGGGGTTAATCCCGGTAACAGTACTGAACGTACGCAGTTTGACGTTCAGTTGCCCGGCCACCGTCTCGGTTGTGCCCTGCGCCAGACCATCAGCATCTTTGCCCTTGGTAAACCCGGTAGACAGCATTGGCTTGGAATAGCTGACGCCATCATCGGCGGTTACCATGACAATCGGCGTTTCTTTATCCAGCTTGCGAATCTCACGCACCAGTGAATAGCCGGACAAGCCAGTGCCGACAACAACGATGGGGGCCTGCTCAGTCATAACCTTACTCCGTGAGGATCAGTCTATCTCGATCATTTCAAAATCTTCTTTGCCTACGCCGCAATCCGGGCATACCCAGTCTTCCGGCACATCATCCCAACGGGTACCCGGCTCAATGCCATCTTCCGGCCAACCTTCTTCTTCGTCATAAATAAAACCACAAACTACGCACTGCCACTTTTTCATATTGTCTCTCCAGACTTACTCTCAGTATTTGTTCGCCAGGCCAATAAAAAATACAGGACGCTATCATACCCATCCATCCGACATTGACCAATGCCAGCGCAGACGCTCACCGACGCTGTTTTATGCCAATCGCACCAATTACCGGATGACCAGCACCAGATTCCCCCTCCCCTCAGGCTGTCCTCTCCGGTATAATCGCCTGTTTTACGA
>CAYUTG010000033.1:0-19759 GCA_964447555.1 uncultured Marinobacter sp. | reverse complement strand
CTGCGATTTCGTCGCCAGAGACGATTGAACCATAAACGCTTCCCATTCATATTGCGGAAACTACCGCTTCCTTAAGAAAGTCCTGTTCGGAAAACAAATCCTTAGCCACAAGAAAAATTGCGAACTAATCATCACTTATAACATAAAACTCAAGCACCTCAAGAACCATGGTCTGTAACATTTAGTACAGCCTGTTCCAGTTCTCACTTTGCCTGGTCAAGTTTACCCCAGACGGTACCCCCTGCTTTTTCTTCCAGACCCTGCATGAACGTATCATGGGCGCTGAGCTCTTCGTTGGTGGCCCGCACTACCGGCAGAACCCGCCGACCTTCCGGCAACCGGCGAATACCATCAGAGCCGCCACCGTCCTCAGAATCGGCGTTCAGAAACAGCGCGGTTTGCCCACCCGTAAGCAACAGGTACACATCAGCCAGAATTTCGGCATCCAGCAGGGCCCCGTGCAACTCCCGGTTACTGTTATCGACGCCATAGCGCTTGCACAGCGCATCCAGATTATTCTTCTGGCCCGGATGTTTTTTACGGGCAATGGCCAGCGAGTCCACCACACTGCAGTGATCCCGGGTTTTGATAACCGGTTTCATCCGGGCGAACTCAGCATCCATAAAACCGATATCAAACGCGGCATTATGGATAACCAGCTCAGCCCCTTTTATAAACTCAAAAAACTCCTCGGCAATATCTGCAAATTTCGGTTTATCAGCAAGAAACTCATTGGTTATACCGTGAATGGTGATGGCTTCTGCTTCAATTTCCCGATCCGGGTTGATATACACATGGTAATTGCGCCCGGTAAGCTGGCGCTCCATGAGTTCGACACAACCTATTTCAATAATCCGGTGCCCTTCAGAGGGATCAATACCCGTGGTTTCTGTGTCCAGTACTATCTGTCTCATTACTCATCTACCCAATCAGGTCATTATCAGGTTCAGGCCAGTTCAGACACGCCCAGGTTGGCAAGTTCATCTGCCAATTCGTTCCCGGGAACGCCGGCGTGCCCTTTAACCCAGTGCCAGCTTACCTGGTGTTTTCCGGTTTCTGCATCCAGAGCCCGCCACAGGTCCTCGTTCTTTACCGGCTTTTTAGCGGACGTTTTCCAGCCATTTCGCTTCCACCCGGACATCCACTCGGTAATGCCCTTACGTACATACTGGGAGTCGGTATACAAATCCACGGCGCAAGGTCTTTTCAGTGCAGACAGGCCTTTAATAGCAGCCATGAGCTCCATCCGGTTATTGGTCGTGTTCGCCTCTCCACCGTGCAGGGTCTTCTGAACATCTCCATAACGCAACACCACGCCCCAGCCACCAGGGCCGGGGTTACCTTTGCATGCACCATCGGTATAAAGAATAACCCGGGTGGGCATAGTATCTCCTGTTGTTAATCGGTCTCGTCAGTGCCCACGCTCTGCCGGGAACACCCCCGGGAAGCACCAACCGTGCCGCTACCGGGAAGTGCAATAACCTTGCTTTTGCGCCAGGGCTGACGTTTCGGAACGCCAGCGTACACTCGTTTTTTGGCAAGGATACAGTAATATGCACCGCCCGGCAGAAACCGGCTTCCCGATACGCCAGGTTTCGCCCGGTGGCAATGATTGCGCCCGCTCCGCTGGAGGGGCAGGCAGAAGAAACGGGTAACGGACAGTCCGACACTGAAACCCAGCAGCCTCAGCCAGTCTTCCATGCGGTTCCGCAACATGAACCGGCCGCCCCATGGCCCCTCGCAGTGGCGGGAGATCAGCCTTCTCACACCCCACAGGCTCACCGGGTTAAAGCCCGTCAGTGCGATAGTGCCCTCCCCCCTGAGCACCCGTGCCGCCTCCCGAAGAACCTCATGGGGGTACTGGGAAAAATCAGCGGTATGATGCAACAGAACCAGGTCCATCGAATCACCGGGAAATGGCAGTTCATCTGCATCACAAATAGCCACGCCATCCGGAATATGCGGGTACCACCGAGGGGCGACAATAATTCTCTGGGAAAAATCAGTCCCGGTCGCCAGCGGCAGGCGGTGGCTTATCCCCACCTGCAGTTGGCGGGCACCGGTAAACCGTCTCAGCTCATGATCCAGCAGGCACCGCTGATCCGCCAGCAACGCACGCCCCAACGGGGTTTGAAACCATCGCTCAAAACTTTCATGCCGGGCCAGATAGTCAATTGATTCCGGTTTACTCACACCTGTCTGCCCTCGCCTCTGCCCTTGCCCGCTACGCCCCATGGTTGGGGCCACCACCGTAATGATCTATCATATCAGCCACACTCGTTCAGCACATGTGGGCTTCTATGTTAACTATTTCCGCCATTCCTGCGTTTAACGACAACTATATATGGTGTGTTGCCAATTCGGCAGATCACAATGCCATGATTGTAGACCCCGGACAGGCAAAGCCGGTACTTGAATACCTGGCAGCCCACAACCTGCAGCTTGATACCATTTTTATTACCCACCATCATCCGGATCACGTTGGTGGTGTAAAGGAGCTGGCAAGAGCGTTTCCGGAATGCCGCATTACCGGCCCGGCAGAATCACCGTTCAGAGGCAGTACCCACACGGTTGTGGCCGGTGATCGGGTGGCCTGGGGCAGGCTGACATTCCAGGTACTGGCGGTGCCCGGCCACACGCTTGATCATATTGCCTACTTCTCTGCCAATGAAGTAAACGACCAGCCGGTACTGTTTTGCGGGGATACTCTGTTTGTTTCCGGGTGCGGCCGGCTGTTTGAGGGTACGCCAGCCCAGATGCGACAATCGCTGAAGACCCTGCGGGATCTGCCAGCACAAACCGCTGTTTACTGTGCCCACGAATACACCCTGGGAAATCTTAAATTTGCCCGCAGCTGGCTGCCAGATGACGGGAATCTTGCCGAATTTGAGCGCCACTGTATCCGGTTGCGTGAATCCGGCACACCGACAGTACCCTCTACCCTCAGCGATGAAATACGGTTGAATCCGTTTCTACGCTGGGACGACCCGGCCGTTATCAGGGCAGCACAGCGCTATTGTGAAGACAATAATCTGCCCGCACACACCGACGACGATATCTTTGCCGCGATACGGCATGGAAAGGACAATTTCTGACCGGTTTACAAAACCTCTCAGGGACGTAACGCGGAGGTTCTTGACCCCCGGAAATACCGTCCCATAGAATCATTCCACACTATTAGCCGTAACCCTTTAAATATGCCGGATTTTCAGACACACCGTCCGGCTTCAACTTTGAGCCGGAAGTCTCGTATGTCGGTCAGAAAACTGTCTCTGTTATTCATTACTGGCACTGTTATCAGCGGCTGCAGTACCGTTGCACTGTCAGAGAGCCACCGGGCCAGCCAGACTATCTGGTACAACCCGACCACCTGGTTCAGCCAGGCCAGCAATGAAGGCGACACTACCGACCCTCTGGAATCTGATCAGGTCACCGTTGCCGCGGGCGATGAAGATCTGAAAAAGTCGGTTGAGACCGGCGATGAAGATGTGGCTTCTCAAAGTGCACTGGACGACGCAATCAGCCCGGATCTTCAGGCTACCGCACAGGATGCCCGGGAAAAGCTGGAAAACCCGGATCAGAGCAATCTGGATAAAGCACAGGTTTCTGACTTGTGGGACCGTCTGAGGCGGGGGTTCGCGCTGAATCACGATGTAGACAACAAGCGCGTACGCGACCAACTGAACTGGTACAAACGCCACCCTGGCTACATCAATCGGGTAGTCGACCGGGGCAGCCGCTATCTTTACTACATTCTGTCCGAAACCGAGAAACGCGGTCTGCCAACCGAATTTGCGCTACTACCGGTGGTTGAAAGCGCGTTTGATCCGTTCGCCTACTCCCATGGCCGTGCCGCTGGCCTCTGGCAGTTCATTCCTTCAACAGGAAAGTACTTCGGGCTGACTCAAAGCTGGTGGCACGACGACCGTCGGGACGTTGTGGCTGCTACAGATGCAGCACTGACCTACCTGGAGCGGCTGACCGCCAGATTCGACGGCGACTATACACTGGCGCTGGCTGCCTACAACAGTGGTGGGGGCACCGTATCAAGCGCCCTGCGCAAAAACCGGAAACTGAACCGTGCTCAGGATTTCTGGTCTCTGGAATTACCACGGGAAACCCGGCACTACGTGCCCAAACTGATTGCCTTGGCCAAGATTTTTGATAACCCCGAAGCCTACGGAATCACCCTGCCGGCACTGGACGACCAGCCATATTTTGAAATCGTAAACACCGGGTCTCAGCTCGATCTGGCCCAGGCCGCTGAACTGGCCGGCGTGGATATTGACGAGATTTACCTGCTGAACCCCACCTACAACCGGTGGGCAACCAATCCCGATGGTCCTCACCGCCTGCTGGTTCCCAAAACCAATGCAGAAACCTTCCGCACGGCGCTCAGTAAAATTCCGGCTGATCAACGGGTTTCCTGGCGGAACTACAAGGTGAAAGCCGGTGACAGCCTGAACACCATTGCCCGTAAGTTCTCGACGACACCGTCGGTCATTCAGCAGGTGAATAAACTGAACAGTGACCTGATCAGAATTGGCCAGCGGCTGATGATACCTTCTGCCAGTAAGGGGTCGGATGCTTATGCCCTCAGTGCCGCCCAGCGTCTGGAGCGCAAACAGGACCGCAAACGCGATGGCAACAAGGTGAACTATACGGTACGGCGCGGTGATACCTTCTGGGACATTGCCAGGGAGCACCGGGTATCCGTGCGCCAGGTAGCCGCATGGAATGGCATGGCACCCGGTGACCCCCTGATGCCCGGCAAAGAACTGGTGATCTGGTCGAAAACCGCCCAACCCACACGCCTGGCCTCCAACAGCACCAGAAGCAAAGCCATGGTCCGGAAAGTGGGTTACCATGTCCGCAAAGGCGATTCCTTGTCGACAATTGCCAGCCGTTTCTCAGTGAATGTGAGGGACATCGCAAGCTGGAACGACCTTAACACCTCCCGTTATCTGCAACCCGGACAAAGTCTGGTACTCTACGTGGATATTCGGAACAGCCACTGACCTGAAACACAGGTAGCCGGAACTTTCCGTAATAACAAGAATCACAAAAGGCCATAAGGCCTGACGGTGTGCCGGTCTGGATACTGGCATACCGGTTCAATACCCGGAATTCGCGAGACCTATGACAAGCATACGGACAGCCTCATACCTTACGTCGCTTTTTACCTCACTGGTTTTACTGACTACCTCTTATCCGGCGCTTGCTGCCCAGGCAGAAACAGGCAGCCCCGCCCCACATCATGGTATTGCCATGCACGGGGCACCAAAGTACCAGAAGGGCTTCTCCCATTTTGATTATGTGAACCCGGATGCTCCCAAAGGCGGCACACTGAGGCTGGCCGTGGTTTCCAATGGCTTCGACACGTTCAATCCTTTTACTATTCGCGGTATTTCAGCTGCCGGCATTAACACCTACCTTTACGATACCCTGCTTGAAGCATCAGCCGACGAGCCATTTTCGGAATACGGCCTGATTGCGGAATCGGTGGAAACGCCACCAGACCGCAGCTATGTCATTTTCAATATTCGTAAAGAAGCACGGTTTCAGGATGGCGAACCCATCACTGCCAACGATGTGAAGTTTTCGTTCGACACACTCGTAAACAAAGGCCACCCGTTTTACCGGAATTACTACGCAGACGTTGCCAGTGTTACGGTTGAGAACCCACACCGGATTCGCTTCGATTTCGGAGATACGGCCAACCGTGAACTGCCCCTGATACTGGGACAGCTACCCATTCTGCCGGCCCATTACTGGGCAAACCACGAGTTTGGCGAAAACGGATTGACACCACCCGTAGGCAGCGGGCCCTACCGGATTGGCGAGTTCGAAGCCGGCCGTTCCATTACCTACGAGCGGGTAAAAGATTACTGGGCCCAGGACCTTGGGGTGCGTAAAGGGCGGTTTAACTTTGACAGGATTCACTATGATTATTACACCGATGACACCGTAGCCCTGGAATCGTTCCGCGCTGGTAATTTCGACTTCCGCCTGGAAACATCTGCCAAGAACTGGGCCACCGCCTATACCGGGTCAAAGTTCGATAACGGAACCATTATCAAAGAAGCCATTCCGCATCACCGACCAACCGGCATGCAGGGGTTTATCTACAATACCCGCCGCAGCGTATTCAGTGATCCGGTTGTCCGTAAGGCCATGGCTTACGCCTTCGATTTTGAATGGGCCAATAAAAACCTGTTTTACGGGCAGTACACCCGCACCGACAGTTACTTTGAGAACAGTGAGCTGGCCTCTTCCGGCTTGCCGGAGGGGCGTGAATTAGAGATTCTTGAACCGTTCAGAGACCAGCTGAAAGACGAGGTGTTTACCGAGGTTTATGAACCACCGACCACAGATGGCCAGAAGGGGCTCAGAAAGAACCTCCACACAGCTCTGAAACTGCTGCACTCGGCAGGCTACGCCATCCGCGACGGTAAGATGACGAACGAGAAAACCGGAAAGCCGCTGGCCTTTGAAATTCTGCTGTTTCAGAAAAGTTTTGAACGTGTGGTCCTGCCTTTCAAGAAAAACCTGGCCCGCCTTGGCATTGACGTCACCGTGCACATGGTCGACAGCAACCAGTATGTTCAGAGGTTGCGAGAGTTTGATTTCGACATGATCACCCAGGTTTTGCCGCAATCTGATTCACCCGGTAACGAGCAACGGGATTACTGGCACTCGTCCAATGTAAACGTAAACGGCTCGCGTAATTACATCGGCGTGGACAGCCCGGTGGTTGATCAACTGGTTGATGAGGTTATTCAGGCTCCTGACCGGGAGGAGCTGGTGGAGCGCGTTCGGGCACTGGACAGAGTACTGCTGCATGGCTATTACGTTATTCCCCACTGGCATCTGGCCAGCGACCGTGTTGCCTACTGGAAGAAGCTCCAGCGTCCGGACACAACACCGAAAAACGGTATTGACCTGAACAACTGGTGGGTACAGCAACATTGAGTCAGTACGCCTGAACCGCGCAGTAACGGAAGGAACCCTCCGCTAAATGGGCAATTATATACTCCGAAGGCTGGCACTCATTATTCCGACACTGATCGGAATAATGCTGCTGAACTTTGTGATCGTTCAGGCTGCACCTGGCGGGCCAGTCGAACAACTGATTGCCGAAATGCAGGGCCATGGTGGTAGTGCGCTGGCCCGGGCATCCGGAGGCGATACCGGCAGTGAAGTATCCAGTGCATCGAATGACAGCCGCAGCTCCAGAGGCATTCCGGACGAGCTTCTGAAAGAAATCAACGTTATGTATGGCTTCGACAAGCCAGCCTATGAGCGCTTTCTGAAAATGCTCCGGGACTACGCCACCTTTGATTTCGGAGATTCATTTTATCGGGACAGCACCGTTACCGGTCTGATTCTGGAAAAAATGCCCGTCTCCATATCCCTCGGCCTCTGGTCTTCTCTGCTCATTTACTTCATATCCATTCCTCTGGGCATTCGTAAAGCGGTCTGTGATGGCTCCCGGTTTGATGTCTGGACCAGCTCGGCCGTCGTGATCGGCTACGCCATTCCCGGTTTCCTGTTTGCCATCCTGTTGATTGTACTGTTTGCCGGGGGCAGCTATTTCGACTGGTTTCCATTGCGAGGGCTAACCTCATCCAATTTTGACAGCCTTCCCTGGTATCAGCAGATTGGCGACTATTTCTGGCACCTGGCGCTACCCGTTACCGCCAATGTAATTGGCGGCTTTGCCACCCTCACCCTGCTGACCAAAAATTCGTTTATGGACGAGATAGGCAAGCAGTATGTGGTCACCGCGAGAGCCAAAGGGCTGGATGAAAGCCGCGTGCTTTATGGCCATGTATTCCGCAACGCCATGTTGATTGTCATTGCCAGCTTACCCGGTTTGCTGGTAACTCTGTTCTTCACCGGCTCCCTGCTGATTGAAGTTATCTTTTCCCTTGATGGCCTTGGCCTGCTTGGTTTCGAAGCCGCACTCAACCGCGATTATCCGGTGATGTTCGGAACCCTGTATATCTTTACCCTGATGGGGCTGATACTGAAACTGATCAGCGACATCACCTACGTCGCGGTAGACCCACGCATCGACTTTGAAAGCCGGGAGGGCGCCTGATAATGGCATCGCTCTCTCCCATTCAGAAACGCAGGCTGCAAAGCTTCCGGAGCAACCGCCGCGGGTACTGGTCGTTATGGCTGTTTCTATTGCTGTTTGGCCTGTCGCTGATGGCCGAACTGATCGCCAACGATTCACCGCTGATCATATCCTACGAGGGAGAGCTGTATTTTCCCGTTGTGCAATCCATACCGGAAGAAACCTTCGGAGGATTTCTGCCCACCGAAGCCAACTACCGCGACCCGTTCATAGCCGATGAGATCAACAGCCATGGCTGGATGGTCTGGCCACCCATACGGTTCAGCTACGACACCATCAACTACGATCTTGATGTACCCTCACCCGCACCACCAAGCGCCGTCAACTGGCTTGGCACCGATGATCAGGGCCGCGATGTTGCCGCCCGGGTTATCTACGGTTTCCGCCTGTCCGTTCTGTTTGGCCTGACGCTCACCTTTGACAGTTGCATCGTGGGGGTGGCCGTTGGTGCCATACAGGGGTACTACGGCGGCAAAATTGATTTGCTTGGGCAGCGTTTTATCGAAATATGGTCCGGTCTTCCGGTGCTTTATCTGCTGATTATCCTCTCCAGTATCGTTCAACCCAATTTCTGGTGGTTACTGGGCATTATGTTGTTATTCAGCTGGATGGGGCTGGTGGATGTCGTTCGGGCGGAGTTTCTGCGGGCCAGAAATTTTGAGTACGTGAAGGCAGCCCGGGCCCTCGGCCTGAATAACCGGAAAATCATGTTCCGGCACATTCTGCCAAACGCTATGGTGGCCACGCTCACGTTTTTGCCTTTTATACTCACGGGGGCGATCACCGGGCTCACTTCTCTGGACTTCCTCGGTTTTGGTTTACCCTCCGGGTCCCCATCTCTCGGGGAACTGATCGCCCAGGGTAAAGCCAATCTACACGCACCCTGGCTGGGAATATCGGCCTTTGTCTCGCTGTCTGTCATGCTGACCCTGCTGGTGTTTGTGGGCGAGGCGGTACGCGATGCTTTTGATCCGAGAAAGAACTGATATGAGCGACCTGCTGCAGATTTCCGACTTATCCATCTGTTTTGATGAGGGCGCCCGGGTTGTCGACTCTCTCACGGTGACCATCAAAGAGGGCGAGACCCTGGCACTGGTGGGTGAAAGCGGTTCCGGTAAATCCGTGTCCGCGCTGTCAGTCTTGCGGTTACTCGATGAACGACGCGCCAGCTACCCCAGTGGGGAGATCCGGTTCAGAGGCGAAAACCTTCTTACAGCCAGTGATAAACGGCTACGGCAGATTCGTGGCCAGAAGATCAGCATGATTTTTCAGGAGCCCATGACCTCTCTGAACCCTCTGCATACGGTGGAGAAACAGATCGGTGAAACCCTGGCTATCCACCGGGGAATGCGCGGCCCTCAGGCCCGTGAACGTTGTATTGAGCTGTTGTCTCTGGTCGGAATACCGAACCCGGAGGGCCGGCTTAACAGTTACCCGCACCAGTTGTCCGGTGGGCAGAAGCAACGGGTGATGATTGCCATGGCGCTGGCCAATGAGCCAGACCTGCTCATTGCCGACGAACCCACAACCGCACTGGATGTCACCGTGCAAAAACAGGTGCTGGAGCTACTTAAGGACCTTCAGCAAAAAATGGGCATGGCCATTCTTCTCATCACCCACGATTTGTCCATTGTGTATCGCTACGCAGATAAAGTGGCGGTTATGGAGAAGGGCCTGCTGGTCGAGCAGGCGGACACTCGCACGTTGTTTGATTCACCCCGGCACCCGTATACCCGCAAGCTGCTGGATGCGGAGCCACCCGCTGCACCCGGTTATACGGCAGACAACCCCGACATGCTGCTTGAGGTGACCGATCTTAACGTGAGCTTCGTTATTAAGAAGTCGCTTATGGGTAAAGTGAAATCCAGTTTTCATGCGGTGCGCTCTACCAGCTTCAATGTCACCCGTGGGGAGACCCTGGGCATTGTTGGCGAAAGCGGCAGCGGTAAAACCACCCTTGGCCACGCACTGCTCAAGCTGACTGCCAGTACGGGAAGTGTCAAACTGGCCGGTCAGGAACTGGCCCACCTTAATCAGAAACAGTTCCGGCCATGGCGACGACGCATACAAATCGTCTTTCAGGACCCGTTCGGCAGCCTGAACCCGCGCATGTCCGTAGCGGAGGTGGTTCAGGAAGGACTGAATATACACGATCCTGACAACCGGCAATGCCATGAACAGAAAGTGATTCAGGCTCTGCAGGATGTAGGTCTGGATCCGGAAGTCCGCCACCGATACCCGCACGAGTTCTCCGGTGGCCAGCGTCAGCGTATTGCCATTGCCCGGGCACTGGTGCTGCAACCAGACCTGATTATTCTGGATGAGCCTACCTCGGCGCTGGACCGTACCGTACAAAAGCAGGTGATTGAGTTATTGCGGGATATACAGGCCCGCTATGGTCTAAGCTATATCTTTATCAGCCACGATTTGTCTGTAGTAAGGGCGCTCAGCCATAAACTGCTGGTACTGCAAAACGGCAGCATTGTGGAATATGGGAAGGCAACGGATATTTTCCGGGCTCCGAAACAAGCCTACACACAAGAGCTTCTGAGCGCGGCGCTGTTTTATCAGAATGCAACTACGACCAATTGAGCCTTACCCCGGCGATAAATGTTCGGGGATAATGCATGAAAATCAGGAACACAGGGAGAACGACCATGGGATTACTCAGTGGCAAAAAAGCGCTGATTGTTGGCGTTGCCAGTAAACTGTCAATCGCTTATGGCATAGCGGAAGCTTTTGCCCGCGAGGGCGCGGAACTGGCCTTTACGTACCAGAATGAAAAACTTCAGCCACGGGTGGAGAAATTCGCCGCGCAATGGGACAGCAAGCTGATATTCCCTTGCGATGTTGCCAGCGATGAAGAAATCGACAACGTTTTCACCGAGCTGGGCAAGCACTGGGACAACATAGACATCATTGTTCACGCCGTGGGTTTTGCACCAGGCCATGAGCTGGATGGCAACTATGTGGATGTGACCACCCGTGAGGGTTTCCGCATTGCCCATGACATCAGCTCCTACAGCTTTGTTGCGCTGGCCAAAGGTGCCCGCCCGATGATGCGCGAAGGCAGCTCGCTGATAACACTGACCTATCTGGGCGCAGAACGGGTATTGCAGAACTACAACGTGATGGGTCTGGCCAAAGCCTCACTGGAATCCAACGTTCGCTATATGGCGGCGAGTCTGGGCAGAGATGGCATTCGGGTAAATGGTATTTCGGCCGGTCCGATCAAGACACTGGCAGCCTCTGGTATTAAGAGCTTCCGCAAAATGTTGGCGGAAAATGCCAAACGCGCACCGCTTCGCCGGAACGTAACAACGGAAGAAGTCGGTAACACAGCGGCCTTCCTGGGGTCGGATATGGCCAGTGGCATTACCGGAGAGATACTTTACGTTGATGCTGGCTTCAACATTACCGGCATGGCCGAACTGGAAGACTAAAATCCGGTCAGCGCCATTTCTTAGCTGCTGACCATGGCTGATGCGACTGCCTCTACCCATTCTACGTAGGCGGTCTCATCAGACTCCTGAATTTTCACGCCCACCAGAAATTCTGAACCGTCTGGCTGACACCAGACCACGTCCAGCATCAGCCTGAATGGATCGGCATGGTGATCGAGTGACACCAGCGCAGGCAATAATGCACCAACCGGCAGTGGCTCCCTGGCGAACAGACACAGCCCCTGTGCCGAAATATCCCGGATTCTGCAATTCAGAGTACGCCCGTCATTATCGGGCTCCGTTTCGGTGCCCGGAACCTGTGACTCCAGCTCAAGCATAGCCATTGCGCGCGCCGTCAGGCGATAATCAGACCGGTTGTCCGGACCCCGGGTGTCTTCGTCCGGGTTACCAAAGTTGTAATCAGTATCGGTCATGCCCTTCCCACCCTGTGTTGTGATGTCAGTTCCTGCCTACCCGGATTCGCCCGACCACCCGGCTAAGCGTGTCATCAAATTCGGCTGAGCTGTCCAGCACCCGGACTTGCCCGTTTACAATAGCGTCAACCAGCTGGTCTTCCAGGAATTCCCGGCGATTCAGACCCAGCCGGTCAACAAACACCAGCTTTCGGGACGCATTAATTCTGACCGCAAGCTTCAGCCTGAGTGGCTCATCGTCCGGGAGTTCCGGCGCCATAACAATCCAGCCACCCAGCTTGATACCATCGGCCTGCTTTTGGGCCAGCAGCATTTTCTCTTTCAGGATCCGCTCCTGCTCAGCCTGCTCATCTGCCAGCCGCTGTTGTTCTGCCAGTTCACGCTGGCGTGCCAGTTCAGCTTCCCGGGCAGCTTCCTGTTCTTTGCGGGCCTGTTCGGCCGCGGCTTTCTCACGTCGTAACGTTTCGGCTTTTTCACGCGCCTCCTGTGCCGCCTTCTCCCGTTGTTTGCGCTGTTTCTCGCACACGGTCGCAAGCAGGTTAACGGTGTCTTCAAGCACTTGTCTGAACGGCGTCAGGGTTGGAAGGGGCCTCAGTTCGCCACTGTCGCGGGCCGCCACGAAGGCACTCCAGGGTTGTATACCCAGTTTCACGCCGACCCCGTTTGTCCATAAAACTTCTGCAGTTTCCGGCAAAAACACGGAGAAATACATGCGCTGTTCGCGGTCGCCCTCGCCTTCAACATACCACTGGCCTTCCGCAGCCTGGACCATCTCCGGGTCAGCAGAGACGGTGTTCAGCCAGGCAGCGTCCCAGGCAAAACTGCCGGAGCCTGGCAGCGCCTCCGTCAGTTCCGGCGCATCACCGCGGAGCCTGGCAACCATGACATTCTGAATACCTTCCAGCGCCTCGGCTGCCAACGGCCGGGAAAATGCCCGTTGCCAGACCTCCAGAATACGATCACCAATCTGCTCACCTACGTGATACAACCGGTTACGGTCCTTGTCCGACAACGAAGGGTCGCCCACCCATACCAGCCACTCAAGCAATCTGGAGGCATGCCGGAAGTTTTCACTGTTCATTCCGCCATCCCAGACCACCTGCTTAAGCAGGCTGTGCCAGTAATCGAGTATAAACCCGGTTATCGGCAGCGGCAGCGTGCGCCCTTGCAATGCACGCCCGATCATAGCCCGGGCTGTCTGATCGGCGTGCCGCTGACGGGCTGCCCCCTGCTCGGTTTCAAGCAAGCGTCGTCTCAGCTTGTCTGTCTGGACGTCACGCCTGGCAACATCCTCCTGCCATTGCTGACAGAACGCCTCAACCGGCTCAGAGGAGCCAGACTCAAAACTGCCGGACACTGCGATAATCAGGGCGTCCAGCTGGTCGAGCAGAACTTTCGACGAACGCCCGCCGGAATTGCTCCAGCCGCGCCATTCCTGAAGGCTATCCAGCCAGCCGGTAAGTGAGCCGCTGAATGCGCCGGCTCCCTGGAGGTTCATACGCCAGGCCAGATAGAACCGCAGCCGGGCAACCCGCCGGGCCAGTTCAGGGTGCAGCCCGCTGGTTTTCAGAAACACATCCATAATGCGATCTGAAATATAGGCCGCATTTACCTGCTGCACAGACCAATCAAGACTGACCGACTGAATAACCCGGGTAACCCGCTCATCCCGCTGCTCACTCCAGCAGGCCTGCAACAGTGGGCACCAGTCACTTACAGAGTCAGGGGCAAGACGGCCAGCCGGGTATGGCAGATCCGGTACACGAATACCCGCCAGGATATCGTCGATATGGCCTGACAGCACTTTGCCGGAAGCGACATCCTGTGGGCTCTGCCTGTGTTGTGACATTCCGTCCTCATGCTCAAGAAGCGTTGAAAAGGCCTACCAAATAAAGCAGTATAACCACCTCGCCGGGGTTGACCACAACCGGATAGCGGCGTTATTTGTGTTTATCTGCAACCGGGTTGACATTACTGTGTCTGCCGGGCATGCAATGATCGAAATCGGGGAAACAAAACAACATGTCGGGCAAAAAACTAGAGAATCTGAATGTGGCGAGCCAGGAATCTCTGATTACTCCTGAAGCGCTTAAACAGGAGATGCCACTCTCCGATAAGGCAGCTGATACGGTTTACAACGGCCGCCAGGCTATTTATGACATTATGGACCGCAAAGACCACCGTCTGTTCGTTGTGGTAGGCCCCTGCTCCATACATGATGTAGACGCCGCCCTGGATTATGCCCGACGCCTGAAAAAGCTCTCAGATGAAGTCAGCGATACCCTGCTGATTGTGATGCGCGTCTATTTTGAAAAGCCCCGCACAACGGTGGGCTGGAAAGGGCTGATTAACGATCCGCACCTGAATGACACCTTTGATATTGAACATGGTCTGAAAATTGGCCGTCGCCTGCTTCTGGATATCAACGAAATGGGCCTTCCGGCTGCCACTGAGGCACTGGATCCGATTTCTCCCCAATACCTTCAGGACACCATCTCCTGGTCTGCCATTGGTGCCCGCACCACAGAATCTCAGACCCACCGGGAAATGAGCAGCGGCCTGTCGATGGCGATTGGCTTCAAAAACGGCACCGACGGCAATCTGGGTGTTGCAGTGAATGCCATGAACTCTGTGTCGCACCCGCACAGTTTTCTGGGAATTGACCAGCACGGCAAAGGCGCCATCATCCGCACCAAAGGCAATAATTATGGCCACGTTGTCCTTCGTGGCGGCGGTGGCAAGCCCAACTATGACTCTGTCAGTGTCACCCTGTGCGAGCAGGCTCTGGATAAATCCGGGCTGCGCAAGTCCATCATGGTCGATTGCAGCCACGCTAACTCCAATAAAGACCCGGGGTTACAGCCACTGGTAATGCAGGATATCACCAACCAGATTGTTGAAGGCAACACCTCCATACAAAGCCTGATGGTGGAAAGCAACATCAACTGGGGTAATCAGTCTATTCCGCAAAACCTTGCCGACCTGAAATACGGCGTATCGGTAACCGATGCCTGCATTGACTGGCCAACCACTGAAAAAGCCATTCTGGAAATGCGCGATAAACTGAAAGACGTACTGGTTAAGCGTCAGGCGAAATAGCGCCCTGCAGGCCACCTACCCAGTCAAGCCGGCCACGTAACGACACAACGTGGCCGATAATGATAAGCGTAGGCGCCTGTACTTTTTCCGAGTTCACCCGGTCCACAATCGTTGTCAGATTACCCGTCACGACCACCTGTTCCCGGGTGGTTCCTTTAGACACCAGCGCAACCGGCATATCTTCCGGCATACCGTGGGTGATCAGTTGCCGGCAAATAACAGGCAGTCCCACCAATCCCATATAAAAGACCAGTGTCTGGTTATTCTGCACGAAATCTTTCCAGGGTAAGTCGCAGGTATCATTTTTCAGGTGCCCGGTAATAAACCGCACAGACTGGGCATAATTCCGGTGTGTCAGAGGTATACCGGCGTAGGCTGCGCAGCCAGACGCCGCTGTAATACCCGGCACTACCTGAAAACGCACCCCGGCAGCCGCCAGGGTTTCGATCTCTTCGCCACCACGCCCGAAGATAAACGGGTCACCCCCTTTCAGCCGGACCACCTTGTGGCCTTTGCGGGCGAGCTCCACCAAACGGCGGTTGATCTCATCCTGCGGCAACGTGTGATTGGCACGCTGCTTACCCACATGAATCATCCGGGCTGTTTCTGGCACCATCGCCAGAATATCCTGCGACACCAGGCGGTCATAAAGCACAACCTCCGCAGAGGTAATCAACCGCCAGGCCTTAAGCGTAAGCAGTTCCGGATCACCCGGTCCGGCGCCGACGAGGGCCACTTCACCTTCAGAACTGTTCGGGTTGTCTGTAACCGGGTTTAACCGGTACCGGATCGGCGTTGACGATGCACCGACTCCCTCACCCAGGGCACTTTTTGGTTGCTCGCTCATTGGATACGGTCCAGCCCGCCCATGTAAGGCTTCAGCGCATCGGGAACAATAATACTGCCATCTTCCTGCTGGTAGTTTTCCATAACGGCAATCAGGGCGCGACCAACCGCGAGGCCGGAACCATTCAGCGTGTGCACCGGCTCAGGCTTTCCCGTTTCCGGGTTACGCCAGCGCGCCTGCATGCGTCGCGCCTGGAAATCGCGGGTATTGGAACAGGATGAAATTTCGCGGAAGGCCTGCTGGCCTGGCAGCCAGACTTCAAGGTCGTAAGTTTTCGCCGCAGAGAAGCCGATATCGCCACCACACAGAACCACCACCCGGTAAGGTAACTCCAGCAATTGCAGCACTTTTTCGGCATGGCCAGTCAATGCTTCAAGCGCAGCATCTGACTCATCCGGGCGCACAACCTGTATCAGCTCAACTTTATCGAACTGATGCTGGCGAATCATGCCGCGGGTATCCCGGCCATAAGAGCCAGCCTCGCTCCGGAAACAGGGTGTGTGGCACACCAGTTTAACGGGCAACTCGCTGTTATCGAGGATGCTGTCGGCCATCAGGTTCGTTGCCGGCACTTCCGCGGTAGGAATCAGGTAGAGGGGTGTTTCACCCTCGGTTTTGAACAGGTCTTCCTCAAACTTGGGTAACTGGCCGGTGCCGTACAGCGTATCGGCATTCACCAGGTACGGCACGTAAGTTTCGGTATAACCATGCTCACCTGTGTGCAGGTCCAGCATAAACTGCGCAAGCGCACGATGCAGGCGTGCCACGGGGCCACGCATAACGGCAAATCGCGAGTGTGCCAGGCGGCTGGCGGTTTCAAAATCCAGTCCGTGCAGTGCTTCACCAAGGGCAACGTGGTCTTTGGCTTCAAAGTCGAATTTTGCGGGCGTGCCCCAGGTGCGAACCTCTACATTGTCGGTATCGTCTTTACCAGCGGGTACGTCTTCATCCGGCAGATTGGGAATGCCAGCCAGAAAGCTGTTTAGTTCATGTTGCAGGCTGCGCAACTCATCTTCCGCTTCCGATTTTTGCTGCTTCAGGCTGTCTACTGCGTCCAGCAACGGCTGAATGTCCTCGCCGGCAGCCTTGGCCTTGCCGATAGATTTCGACTGTTTGTTCTGCTCGCTCTGAAGCTGCTCCGTACGCACCTGAATAGCGCGGCGGCGTGCCTCCAGTTGCTCAAAGGTGGCAACATCAAATTCAAAATTCTTGGTCGCCAGCCTGCGGGCAATCTCTTCAGTCTGAGTACGGACGCGTTTGGGATCGAGCATGATTTTCCTGAATTATTCCGGTCTGAATGTAAGGTTGAAAGAAAGCCATTATACCTGCGCTGAGCCTGCTGGCCAGCGTGTGCCTGCGCCGGTTTGTTCAGGGATAACGTTTACGTGGGCTACCCTGATTGCTGCGATCCAGCCGCTCGCGCTTTTCGGCAAGCTTGATTTCCAGGCCCCGGTTTACCGGCTCGTAGTATCGCCGCTGATGTATGGCTTCGGGCAGGTAAGACTCCCCCGCAGCAAACGCTTCCGGCTCATCATGCGCGTAGCGATACGAATCACCATGCCCCATACTTTTGAGCAGTTTGGTAGGAGCGTTACGCAAGTGTACCGGCACTTCGTGGTCCGGGTCTTTGCGAATATCTGCCATGCACTGGTTAAACGCCTTGTATACAGCGTTACTTTTAGGTGCCAGAGCCAGATACGTTACCGCCTGCGCTAATGCCAGCTCGCCTTCCGGAGCGCCCAGGCGCTCCAGTGAATTCCAGGCATCCAGGCTCAACTGGAGTGCCCTGGGGTCGGCATTGCCGATGTCTTCGCTGGCGATACGAGCCAGCCGGCGGGCAACATAAAAAGCGTCGCAACCACCGTCCAGCATGCGGCATAACCAGTACAGGGAGCCATCCGGGTCAGACCCACGCACAGATTTATGCAATGCTGAAATCTGGTCATAAAATACGTCTCCGCCTTTATCAAAGCGACGCAGGCTGGTTTGTAACACCTGTTCCAGATGGTCGGCGGTAACACAGTCGTTGCCCTGCTCGTCCGGCTCGGCCAGGTCTGCTGCGACTTCCAGTACATTGAGCGCACGCCGGGCATCACCTCCAGCAGCCGATGCCATGATCTCCAACACTTCCGGAGCGACCGACAGGCGGTTACTGAACCCTTCCTCTGATTCAAGGGCACGCTGGAGCAGTGTGAGCACATCGGCCTGCTCAAGATTTTTCAATACGTACACCCGCGTGCGGGACAACAGGGCACTGTTCAGTTCAAACGAGGGGTTTTCGGTGGTCGCACCTACAAAAATAAAGGTGCCATCTTCAATATGGGGCAGAAACGCGTCTTGCTGGCTCTTGTTGAACCGGTGCACTTCATCAACAAACAGCAGAGTGTCTCTGCCATCGGCCTGCTTACGGCTACGCGCCCGCTCAACAACAGCCCGGATTTCTTTAACGCCGCTGAGCACGGCTGAAATGGTCTCAAAACTGAGATTACCCAGATTTGCCAGCAGGCGGGCAAAGGTGGTTTTACCTACACCGGGCGGCCCCCAGAGAATCATGGAGTGCAACTGACTTTGCTCTACGGCGCGGCGCAGCGGTTTGCCAGGCCCAACCAGGTGAGCCTGACCGACATAGTCATCCAGACTGGCCGGCCGCATTCGCGCAGCCAGAGGCCTGAAGCCGGCCTGATCCTCAAAGAGGCTGTTCTGCATCAGGCTCCGTCCCGGATAATGTCCACTCCTTCCGGATAATCAAGCGTAAAGGCACTGCTATCTACTGGCGCATTGACCTGAATATCCTCAAAGCTCAGTACACTGAGCTGGGCCAGCGAGTCCTGCATACGCATTTCCTGTAATTCGCCTTTGAAAAAGGTCAGCCTCAGTGACACAAACAGCGAATCCGGGCTGCGGGGCCGAAGGGTAAATTCCCGGGTATTATCACCAAGGTTGCGTTGAGACACCTCGTAAGTTTCATCCAGGTTGTCTACCTTGCCACTCAGCAGGAGCGCCGGTGTGGTTTGCACCTGCTCATCCAGCTTGTGAATGGTTACCTGTTCAAGATCCGGGTCATAAACCTCTACCGTGCTGCCATCACTCACCACAAATTGCGACAGGGGGGCACTTGTTTCCCAGTAAAACAGACCGGGCCGCTTGGCCTTCAGCGTGCCCCTGGTCTCCTGAACATGATGGCCTTTTTCGTTTACAACAATCTGAATAAAATCCGCCCGATAGGATTCATAACTCTTCAGGATGGCCGCCAGCTCAGTTGCGGCATCGTGACTGCTTGCGCTGTCGCCGGCGGCTATTGAGGGAGCCGCAAAAAAGGCTGCAAGCAGTGATACAAATACGGTTAACAGCACACTCGGTTTCATTCAGTACTACTCCTAATCTCTGGGTGGCGGCGGTGCCAGTACTTCCCGGGCTCCGTTATGCCCGGCAGAACTTACAACGCCTGATGCTTCCATGGCTTCAACCAGATTGGCCGCCCGGTTATACCCTATTTTGAACTTGCGCTGAACAGAAGAGATAGAGACCCGACGCCCTTCTGTTACAAAGGCTACAGCCTCATCAAACAAGGCGTCCGCCTCACTATCTGCTCCGCCTTCCGATAAGGAAGGAACACCAGGCAGGTGTTCACCTTCCGCGCCATTCAGTACTTCGTCCACATACACCGGCTCACCACGCGCTTTCCAGGCACTGACCACCCGGTGCACCTCATCGTCGTCTACAAACGCACCATGCACCCGAACCGGCAAGCCGGAACCCGGCGGCAGATACAGCATGTCGCCGTGGCCTAGCA
>CAYUTG010000032.1:5596-19944 GCA_964447555.1 uncultured Marinobacter sp. | reverse complement strand
AGGTGATGATGCCGGTTTTTACGTCATCTTTGTTGGGCAGGCCCAGATGCTCTTTGGGCGTCACATAACAAAGCATGGCACAGCCGTACCAGCCGATCATGGCGGCGCCAATGCCAGACGTTATGTGATCGTAACCCGGCGCAATATCTGTCACCAGTGGCCCAAGCGTGTAGAACGGAGCTTCATCACAACACTCCAACTGCTTGTCCATATTTTCTTTAATCAGGTGCATGGGCACATGTCCCGGCCCCTCGATCATTACCTGCACATCGTGCTTCCAGGCAATTTTGGTCAGTTCACCCAGAGTTTCCAGCTCACCAAACTGAGCGGCATCGTTGGCATCTGCCACGGAACCCGGCCGCAGGCCATCACCCAGGCTGAACGACACATCGTAGGCTTTCATGATGTGGCAGATATCTTCAAAGTGCTCGTACAGGAAGCTTTCCTTGTGATGCGCCAGGCACCATTTGGCCATGATAGACCCGCCGCGCGAGACAATACCCGTTACCCGGTTCGCAGTGAGCGGTACGTGATGCAGCCTTACACCGGCGTGTATGGTGAAGTAATCCACGCCCTGCTCTGCCTGCTCTATCAAGGTATCCCGGAAGATTTCCCAGGTGAGATCCTCCGCCACGCCGCCTACTTTCTCCAGCGCCTGATAAATAGGCACAGTGCCGATGGGTACCGGTGAATTACGGATGAGCCACTCTCGGGTTTCATGAATATTCTTACCCGTTGAGAGGTCCATGATGGTATCTGAGCCCCAGCGAATGGCCCAGGTCAGCTTCTCCACTTCTTCTTCAATTGAGGAAGTAACCGCAGAGTTACCGATATTACCGTTAATTTTTACCAGAAAGTTCCGGCCAATAATCATGGGCTCGGATTCAGGGTGATTAATATTGGCAGGGATAATAGCCCGGCCTCTGGCCACCTCGTCGCGTACAAATTCCGGGGTAATTTCCTCTGGCAGTTGGGCACCGAAACCCTGGCCCGGATGCTGATTTTTCAGTAACCCTTTGTCCCTGGCTTCCTGCAGCTTCAGGTTTTCCCGAATGGCAATAAACTCCATTTCCGGGGTAATGATACCTTTGCGGGCATAATGCATCTGGCTGACATTCTGCCCGGCCTTTGCCCGCAGCGGCGCACGTTTGTGGCCAAACTGCAGAACGTCCAGCCGGGGGTCGTTCATACGGCGGCGGGTATAGTCAGAGCTGAAGCCTGAAAGTTGCTCGGTGTCGCCTCGCGCGGCAATCCAGTTGGCACGAACCGGGGCCAGCCCTTTGCGAAGATCTATGCTGGCCTCCGGATCGGTATAGGGGCCGGATGTGTCGTACACCATAACGGCAGGATTCGCTTCACCGCCCAGTTCAGTGGAGGTGTCACTCAGGGTGATTTTTCGCATGGGCACGCGCAGATCGGGTAGGCTGCCCTGCACGTATACCTTGCTAGAACTCGGTAAGGGTTGAATGGCGGCGGAATCGACCTGAGCAGAATCGCGAAGGTACGAAGGTGTCTCTGTCATTTTGTGCTCCCGGATTGTCTTGTTGGTATCGGGTCGCGAATGACGGAGCTGCATACAGAGCAATTCCCGATAGTAATAGTACGTATCGGGCCCACTCTGGCTGTGCGGCAATCTGGCCTTAAATCCCTACGCCGGCATTATCCGGATCAGGTTGCGGGTTCTGCATTGCAATCTCAGCCGACCGCCCTTATTAAAAAAAGCAGGTCAGCACCCCGTCAAGACGCGAGTCTGTATTGTGTGACACCTGTAATGGGTGTCGTTTGCAAGTGTAGAGCTACGAGCGATTATTGTCCATAATAGCCGGCCAAAGCCTATTGACTGCATTTTTCATGACTGGTTGTGTGGTTCGGCTGCCCAAACAGCGTTTCAGAGCGGGACGCGCACGCGTACAGGTATTCAGGAGACATAATGAAGAAACGACTGCTTTCCGGACTCATTGGTCTAATGGCGGCACAACCCGCCCTTTCCATGGATTTGATCGGAACCTATGAGAAAGCGCTTTCCTACGATTCAGGCATTGCCACCGCTCAGGCTCAGTTTGAGGCTCAGCAGGCCGCCAGCGATGTCAGCAAAAGTACGTTGCTGCCACAAATTGGCGCGTATGGGGAAGCCAATTATATTGACGTGGATGGCCCCGTTCAGGACAACGGCTACCGGGAGCTGAAATACGGCGTGCAGCTGACGCAGCCATTATTCCGGGCCGACTCCTGGTTTCGTTACGATGCCAGCCAGTTCCAGACAGACTCTGCCAGAGCCCAGTATAACCTGGCCCAACAGCAGCTGATTCTGGATGTAGCGACAGCTTACTTCAATGTGCTGCGCGCACAGGACACGGTAACCACGGCTCAGGCAACCGAAGCCGCGATCCAGCGCCAGTATGAGCAATCCCAGGAGCGCTTTGATGTTGGCCTGATTGCGATCACTGAAGTCTATGAAGCCCGCGCCAGCTATGACGACAGCAAAAGCCAGCGTATTGCGGCGGAAAATCAGCTTAACATTGCCCGGGAGCAGTTGGCTCGCCTGACCGGCGAGTACGCAGAAGACCTGGAAAACCTTCGGCAGAACTTTCCGCTGGGCCGGCCTGAGCCAATGGACCCGTCCGCCTGGGAAACAACGGCTCTGGCACAGAACTGGTCCATTCAGGCTGCCATGTATGATCTCAACGCGAACAAAGCCAACCTGAAAGTGGCGAAAGCGGGCCACTACCCAACACTTGATCTGAACGCGTCTTACGGTAAATCAAATCTTGATGGCATGGAGGGCTCTAGTGCACCCGGGCAACGGGATGGCACAACCACCCAGGGCGTTATTGGCCTGACCCTGAATGTTCCGCTTTATATGGGCGGTGGCACCCAGGCGAGTGTGCGTCAGAAGCGGTCACTGGTAACGGTGGCAGAGCAGTCATTAAACACAACCCGCCGGGATGTGCGGGTAAATACCCGCAGCCTGTTCCTGACTGTGAACAACAACATTGAAACCGCTTCTGCACTGGAACGGACCATTATTTCCCGCCGCAGTGCGCTTGATGCCACCCGCGCCGGCTACGATGTCGGCACCCGCAATATTGTGGAAGTGCTCGATTCAGAGCGAGCGTATTATGTGGCGCTGCGGGATTATGCCAACGCCCGTTATGACTACGTGATCAACTCCCTGCAGTTAAAACGGGCGGCCGGAACGCTGAGCCCGCAGGACCTCCTGGACCTGAACAACTGGCTGAGCGAAGCGGCACCAGGTATTGAAGCCCTGGCCAACGAAGATAAAACACTGGATGACCCGACCCAGTAAGCCAGAACAGCGGGCGACCGAGTGATCGCCCGCTTTATACCCGCTCGATAATGCCATCAACCACTTTGTCCAATGCACCCCGGTTTCGGTTAACCACCGCCAGGGCCCTCTGTCCAATGGCCTTACACTCAGCTGCATCGGAAAACAGGTGAACAATGCGGGCGGCCAGCGCATCCGCATCGGCCACCAACTCAACGCCGGCATCATCCAGCAGGCGCTGATAAATGGTTTCAAAATTAAATACATGCGTGCCGGAAAACACCGGAATCCCCCATGCTGCCGGCTCGAGCGGGTTGTGGCCTCCCCGCTCAATCAGCGAACCACCGACAAACGCAACGTCACTGGCGCCATACAGCATCATCAGCTCACCCATGGTGTCGCCCAGATACACCTGCGCAAGATCCGGGTGTTCCTCAAGCGAACGGCGGGCCAGAGAAAGCCCGGATTTTGCAATCAGCTCTGCCACGGATTCAAAACGCTCCGGATGGCGAGGCACAATCA
This sequence comes from uncultured Marinobacter sp., assembly GCA_964447555.1. Classification (GTDB taxonomy): domain Bacteria; phylum Pseudomonadota; class Gammaproteobacteria; order Pseudomonadales; family Oleiphilaceae; genus Marinobacter. The sequence continues at coordinate 16,136 of CAYUTG010000032.1, read as the reverse complement.
CAAGAAGAGCCTTCGGGTGAGCCTCAACAATCTGACTATGCGCCGCCAGCAATTGCGCATCTTCACCGTCGTGAGTGCTGCCGGCAATCCATACTGGCCGCTGTGAAAAATCACGCCTGATTGCAACAGACGCAGAGCGAATGCTCTCGGGAATATCTACATCGAATTTAACACTGCCTGTAACCGCAACTTTCTGGGCAGCAACACCAATACGCCGAAAGCGTTCAGCATCTTTTTCTGCCTGGGCGGCAACCCAGCTGATGCTGCGCATAATGGGCGCGGCCAGGCCTTTGACGCGCTCGTAGCCGCGGGCTGAGCGCTCGGAAAGCCGGGCGTTGATAAGAAATACCGGCACAGACCGGCCGCGGCACTGGCGAATCATATTCGGCCAGATTTCAGTTTCCATAATAACGAGTATGCGGGGGTGGGCGCGGTCCAGAAACCGGCGGATGGAACCGGGTGTATCATAAGGGGCATAAGCATAGCGCACCTGATCGCCGAACATCTTGCGGGCCTGGGTCAGCCCTGTGTCCGTCATGGCGGTCATTAAAATGGTAATGCCGGGATTGCGGGCCAGAAGGCGGCGAACCATGGGGCCGGCAGCAATGGTTTCACCAACAGACACCGCATGCACCCAGACAACCGCCCCCTCCATGCGTGGCACAAAGCCCAGCCGCTGGCTCCAGTTCTTGCGAAGCTCCGGAGCCTGACGGCCATGCCACCAAAGCCGAAGCAAAATGAAGGGCAGTATTAACCGTATCAACTGGGAATAGATAAATTGCAGCACACAGGACTCCCGGCAAAACAGTGCGGTATCATAGCCCAAAACTTATTGATTTGCTTCTGATTGATTCCGATAACCAGCGCCACTGAAAGGGCGCGTTGTACGAACAGGCAGGGCCAGCTTCCAGTGAAAGAGAAATACCGAAAACTACCCCGAAACACCCACTATTTCGCGTATCGCCACCCCCGGTGGTGGCCCACATGGGCAGGCATTGCACTGATGTGGTGTACAGCACAGCTGCCAATACGCGTTCAGTGGTGGCTTGGGAAAATAGCCGGGGTACTGGCCTGGCAACTGGCACGCAGCCGCCGCCACATTACCGAGGTGAATATCAGCCTGTGCTTTCCGGAACTGCCCCCGGAACAACAGGCCACACTGGTGCGACAGGCGTTTATTGCCAATGGTATCGGCCTGCTGGAGCTGGGCATTGCCTGGTTCCGGAATCCGGCCAAACTTACTGATATCACCCGCATTCACGGCCTGGAACACTTCCAGCAGGCGATGTCTTCCGGAAAAGGGGTGCTTTTGCTCGGTGGCCACTACAGCACTCTTGATCTCGGTGGCAGCCTGGTCACCCAGTATATAGAAGCAGATGTTATGCAGAGGGACCACAATAATCCGCTGATGAATGCCGTGATGACCCGGGCCAGGGAGCGACGTTACTCGGCCGTGCTCGGGGCCAGGGATTTACGGGGGCTGTTTCGCAGCCTGAAAAAGAACCATGCCGTCTGGTACGCAACCGATCAGGACTATGGCAGGAAGGACATTGTTTTCGCTCCCTTCTTTGGTGTTCCTGCCGGCACAATTACAGCAACATCCCGCATAGCAGAACGCAGCGGCTGCAAGGTGGTACCATTCAGTCATTTCCGCCGTAAAGACAAGCCTGGCTACGACATCTATTTTCATCCCGCCCTGGACAACTTTCCAAGCGGGGACGATATGCAGGATGCAACGCTGATTAATCAGACTATCGAGCGCGAAATCCGGCGCGCACCAGACCAGTACCTGTGGATGCACCGCCGGTTCAAAACCCGCCCGGACCCTGAAGAACATGGATTCTATGGTAAACACCACTAACCCCCGGTCAGCACCGGTGGTCTGGCTACTGACAGACAACAAACCCGGGCACCGGAACCAGTTGAAAGGGCTGGGCAACCGACTGCGTGTGCTGGCGGGCGCGAGCCTGCACTGGGTAGATGCAAACAGCCTGAAGGTTCCGCTATGGCGGGTTCTTCTGGCGAAGGCTCCGCCAATAGACAAAAACCTGCCGCGCCCGGACCTGATCATCGGCGCCGGTTCAGGCACCCACCGTTTACTGCTGTCACTGAGGGGGCTGCGCACAGCCAGGACGCTGGTTATTATGAAGCCGGCATTCCCATTAAGCCTGGTTGATGGCGCACTCATTCCGGCTCATGACAACGTCCGCCCCGGCCCGAAAGTGCTGGTAACCAACGGTGTTATCAATACGATGACGCCACTCGCCAGAATTACTGAAAAGCCGGAAGCTCTGGTACTGGTTGGTGGCCCATCTCCACACTACCAGTGGGATAATGATGTCATTATGGGGCAGATTAACCACCTGATTGGCCACTACCCGCAATGGCGGTGGACAATCAGCGGCTCACGCCGTACACCCGACGACCTGTTGGCACGGCTGAATGAACTGGCAAGCATGAAGATTACCGTTGTTGACCCGGACACAACTCATGCAGACTGGCTTAGCCATACACTTGCCGCGTCCAGAGCCGCCTGGGTAACGCCGGACAGCATGTCGATGGTGTGTGAATCGGCCACATCGGGCGTACCTACAGGTCTGCTCCAGCTATCAGAGCAGCCTGGCAGTCGGGTAGCCAAAGGCGTTAACCAATTAATGAAAGAAGGCCGGATTGGCCGTTGGAACGACCATGCCGCCGTTATGGCGGGTAAGACAGAGCACAACCCGGCGCTTTGGGAGGCAGACCGTGCCGCGCGCTGGGTTATTAAGCAAGGTTTGCTGTCGGCCGGAAAAAGAACACAGACTTAAAACCAAAAGGAACATCGCTTGAGAATTCTTCAGGCTCTGCCTGCGCTATACAGTGGTGGCGTTGAACGCGGCACCATCGAATTCGCCTCTGATCTGGTAAAGCGGGGCCATGATTCGTTTGTGGTCTCCAGCGGTGGCCCGCTGGTTAAAATGCTCCATGAGCAGGGCAGCACGCATATTCAGATGCCCATCCATCGCAAATCGCCGGCATCGTTTGGCCAGATTCTGCCAGCAAGGCAACTCATAAAGAAAATACGGCCGGACATCATTCACATACGCTCCAGGATGCCTGCCTGGATAATATGGCTCGCGCTGCGAGGAATGCCCGCCAGCGAACGCCCCGTGCTTGTCTCATCATTTCATGGCATGTATTCGGCCAATCCTTACAGTGCCATTATGGCCAAAGCCGACCATATGATTGCGGTATCCAACTGCGTACGTGAATACGTTCTGGCCAACTTTCATGTACCGGAAAGCAAGCTGACGGTTGTTCAGCGTGGTGTCGACGTAGATTACTTCCGAAGCAGAAGCCTGGACCTGGCCTGGCACCAGCAGTTATTGGCGGATTTCCCGCAGCTGGAAAACAGAAAAATACTGATGATGCCGGGGCGAATTTCCCGCTGGAAGGGGCAGTTGCAGTTTCTGGAGACCATGGCCGAGGTGCTGCAAACTCAGCCAGACTGCCACGGCATCATTGTGGGCGGTGCTGAGCCTGGCAAAGAGCGTTTTATGAAAGAACTTGAACAGCGGCGGAAGGCACTGAACCTGGAGAACAAGGTGACGTTTATGGGGCCGCGGAGCGATATGGCGGAACTCTACGCATTAGCCGACGCTGTCTGCCATATGTCGACAAAGCCGGAACCCTTTGGCCGTACCGTCACAGAGGCGCTGGCTTCAGGTACGCCCGTGGTTGCGTTCAATCGAGGGGGTGCAGCAGAGACTCTGCAGGCCTGCTACCAGAGCGGGCTGGTCACACCCGATAACATTCATGAGTTTACCGACACCGTAATACGTGTTCTTGAGGATACAGCACCGGAGATACACATTCCTCACCGGTTCCGGCTGCAAGCCCAGACTGAGACGACGCTGGAGATTTATGCCAGCACCCTGGCCCGGAAGAAAGCCTCCCAGAGCCCAGAGTAATGAATGTTCTGCTGATTATGCTGTCAAAAGAATCCGGCACAGGCGGCATGGAAAAACACTGCCAGGGACTGGCCAACGGGCTCTCAGCCCGGGGTGTTCATGTTACTTGTGCCACCGCCGGGCAACACCAGTCACAGCTGGTAACGGGCGTTAAAAAGATCACTCTGAACACGAAGCAATCCAGATTCTCCCCCATGCTTCTGTTACAGCTGCTCAAGGCCATCCGGCACAAACGCTTTGATATCGTTCACGCTCAGGGAAGCAAAGCCGCCGCTGCCCTTCAGCTGCTTGCTCCCCTGCTTGGCCAGACAAAGCTGATCGCCACAATTCATGGATTTAAATCCGCATACCCGAAAGCCACAGCCTTTTCGGGGATCATTGCTGTCAGTAAAAAGCTCGGTGAAACAATGGGTCATCCGAACGTATCTGTTGTCTACAACGGCATTGCACCCATGCCGGCAACGGTTTCATCAACGCCCTTACCTGCCGGACTCCCCTCTCCGGTATGGCTGGCCGTGGGCCGCCTGGTTCCGGCAAAAGGCTTTGATTTCCTGATCGACGCATTCCAACATGCTTCAGGTACGCTGCTCATAGCCGGATCGGGGCCAGAACAGGAAAAGCTGGCACAGCAAATACGATCAACCTCACAAGCAGAAAAGATAAAATTGCTGGGCCACAGGGACGACATCCCAACGCTGATGGCACAGGCAGACGGTGTCGTTATTTCATCACGCCGTGAGGGGTTCTCTTACGTTTTTGCAGAAGCCTTGCTGGCTGGCAAGCCGGTTATAGCCACCGATGTTCCCGTCGCAAATGAATTTCTGGAGCCTGCGTTTATCCATCAGGGCTTTGATCCGGAAGCCTTTGGCCACCTGCTAAACTCAGACCCGGAAACGCTTCTAGAAGGCCAGCTAAACGCCAGGAATAAAGCCAGCAAGCTGTTGTCTCTGGAGAACATGGTCGAAAACACCCTCCATGTTTATCGTCAATGCCTTGATCAGTCGGGCTGACTTTTTGCCTCGATCTCTGCCAGCATCTGGAGCTCTTTGGCCTTTGCCAGCCTCATGAAATTCCTGTTCGCCCCCGTGATCGCAACACTCAGCCCGAACCAGCCGTTCAGCACCTGCCTGTGCACCAGGTAGTACTTTAAAAACTTCAGGGGGAATTCAGCAAACAGACGCCCGGCGGAAATTTTTCGCCCGGATGCCACGATAAAGCGCGCCTGTTCCGACGATAACTGGCAGTATTTTCTCTCCATCTGCTCCAGAGAAATCAATGTCCGGTGAAGGACATCGCCTTTCAGATCCAGCACCCTGCCCTCACGAACCCTGGGGCGATCATTATTACTGTTTTGCTCCGGTACAATCTCAGCTTTCCTGCGATCATACAGCCGCAGAATTTTCTTGGTTTTATCATGGCGAAACGGGTGTTCGGAGCAGGGTTGAGAGAGTACCCAGCGCATCCGGAAGCCGGCGACCGTGTCAGGAACCGGTTCAGAGAACCGCTCCTTGATGGTACGGACCAACTCGTCAGACAGCACTTCGTCCGCATCCAGATCCAGAACCCAGTTATTGCGACAAAGACTTGCCGCGAACGCTTTCTGGCAGGCAAAGCCCTGCCATTCGTTATAGACCACGCGAGCACCGGCGGCTTCAGCTATTGCCCTGGTGTTGTCAGTGCTACCAGAGTCGACAACAATAATCTCATCGGCCCAGCCTGCCACCTTTGCCAATGACTCGGGCAGCCGAAGCTCTTCGTTCCGGGTAATGTAATAAACGGATACTGGTATTTTCATGGCAAGTCCTAAATTGAGAAGCTGCTTAAACTGTATGGTAAGATTCTGCACGTCTGCCCAATGTATTCAAAAGCTTCCTTAAATTCAGAATCCGGAGCAACCTCATGATTCACCCCGTTATTATGGCTGGCGGCACCGGCTCGCGGCTTTGGCCACTGTCACGGCAACTGAACCCGAAACAGTTCCTGAAGCTGACCGATGGCCCGTTGTCCATGCTGCAGTCAACCGTCGCGCGGCTTGAGGGGATGAACATGGACAACCCGCTGCTGATCTGTAACGAAGAGCACCGCTTTCTTGCGGCAGAGCAGATGCGACAGTCCGGTTATGACGACGTACAAATCATTCTGGAGCCCTGTGGGCGCAATACCGCCCCGGCCATTGCCCTGGCCGCACTGCAACTGTGTGACAATTCCGCCGAAGATGACCCCCTGATGCTGGTGCTTGCCGCCGACCATCTGATACAGAACGTCGGCGCGTTCCAGCAAGGCGTTGTCAGGGCAACGCCCCTTGCCCAGCAGGGCAAGCTTGTCACCTTCGGCATTGTGCCCCATGCCCCGGAAACGGGCTACGGCTATATTCACCGGGGCCCCGGGTTGCCAGCTGGTGGTTACGCTGTTGACCGCTTCGTGGAAAAGCCGGATCTGAAGACAGCAGAAAGCTATCTCGAGTCCGGGGAATACCTGTGGAACAGCGGTATGTTTCTGCTCAGCGCCAAAGATTACCTTGCGGAACTGGAAACTCACCGTCCGGATATTCTGTCCGCGTGTAAAGCTGCGATTGCCGAAGCCAGCAAAGACCTGCATTTCACCCGGGTGGATTCGCAGCTGTTTGCCAGTTGCCCTTCGGAATCGATCGACTACGCCGTTATGGAAAAAACTGACAAGGCCGCGGTTGTTGCACTGGATGCAGGCTGGAGTGATATCGGTTCCTGGTCCTCACTGTGGGATGTCAGCGAGAAGGACCCGAGCGGCAACAGCCTGAGTGGCGATGTGATTGCCCGGGACACAACCAACACACTGGTTCGTGGAAACAGTCGCCTTGTCGCCACGATTGGCGTAGACAACCTGGTCATCATTGAGACCAATGATGCGTTACTTGTTGCTCACAAAGACAAGGTTCAGGACGTTAAAAAAATCGTAGAACAGATCCGCGACGATGGCCGGCATGAGCATATGAACCACCGGGAAGTTTACCGCCCCTGGGGTGTGTACGACTCCATAGATAACGGAGCGCGCTATCAGGTCAAGCGTATTACAGTAAAACCAGGGGCCAAGCTTTCGGTACAGATGCACCACCACCGCGCTGAACACTGGGTGGTTGTCAGCGGCACGGCCCGTGTAACCAACGGCGAAAAAAACTACCTGGTCACCGAAAACCAATCCACCTTTATTCCGATTGGCCAGGTGCATTCTCTTGAGAACCCAGGCGTTATTGACCTGGAGCTTATCGAGGTGCAATCAGGCTCTTATCTGGGTGAGGATGATATTGTCAGGTACGAGGACAAATACGGGCGCACATGAGAAAACTGAAGTATTACACCATCGCCTTCTTACTGCGGGCGGTTAGCTTACTGAACCTCGCGGCCGTTCAGCGCATTGGCAGCTTTGTTGGCGGTATCGTATGGCGGCTGAACACCCGCTCGAGAAAAGCAACAGACGTCAACCTGGAATACTGCCTGCCGGAACTGAGTGCAGGTGCACGGACTCAGCTTTCCTACAACTCTATGTGTCATACAGGAATGACAGCTCTGGAGATTCCCCTGATGTGGGAGTGGCCGGTTGAAAAGTGCCTCAACCTTGTTCGGGAAACCCAGGGGCTCGAGTTGGTCGACAAGGCACTGGCGACGGGCAAAGGGCTGATACTGCTGGCGCCTCATTTAGGTAACTGGGAGTTGGCGGGGCTCTACTTCTCTTCCAGATACAAGATGGCCTCACTGTACAGCCCGCCCAATATGAAAGAGTTCGAAGATTACATGATCGACGTTCGTAGCCGGGTGGGCGCCGAGCTTGTCAGAGGAGACAGGCGCGGTCTCATGCGGCTGATATCCATTCTGAAAGAGGGTGGCATTGCCGGCATACTTCCGGATCAGTCACCCCGCGGGAAAACCAATGCTTTTGCGCCGTTTTTTGGTACTGAAGTAAAAACCATGACTCTGGTGGCCAAACTCATGCAAAAGACCGGGGCAAACGCTCTCATGACCTACGCCGAGCGGCTACCTGATGCGCAGGGGTTCCGGATCGTTATTTATAAGGCCAGCCCGGACCTTGCCGACCCGGACCCGGTAATTGCGGCAACGGCACTGAACACGTCTATTGAGGGCCTGATACGACGCAACCCCGAGCAGTATCAGTGGGAATACAAGCGGCTCAGACACAGGCCCGAGGGCGAACCCAACCCATACAGACCGGATAGAATTTGTCGCGGGTAACGGTGCCAGCCTGTTCGCATGGCCTGTTACCCCCTCCCACTTACATTCTCAGTTACTGGTTGCAAGAGCATGAGCCCACAATCCATTGGTGTAGTCATTACCACCTACAACTCGCCGGCCTGGCTTCTGAAGGTTCTGGTGGGGTATGAAAGCCAGTCATTCAAGGATTTTCGTGTCATTATTGCTGATGACGGATCCACCGATGAGACTCGCGCACTCATTGAAGATTTCAGAGCCCGGAACACACTCACAATCGATCACGTATGGCACGAGGACAACGGCTTCAGAAAATGCGAAATTCTGAATAAAGCCATTGCAGAAACAAGCTGTGACTACCTGATATTCACTGATGGCGACTGCATTCCTGAGCCCGGCTTTGTTGACACACACAGGTTGCTTGCAGCGCCCGCCACCTTCCTCTCTGGCGGCTATATAAAACTGACAATGCCGGTGTCCGAAGCCATTACCGAACAGGATATAAAGTCCGGAGATATTTTTGATTCCGACTGGCTAATCAAACGTGGCCAGCCAAAAACTCACAAACTCTGGAAGCTATCGAAATCCGATCGTTTCAAAAAACTGATGAACCGTCTTACACCCGCAGCCGCCAGTTGGAACGGGATGAACAGCTCAACCTGGACCAAAGATCTCATCGCCGTGAACGGCTTCAATCAAGACATGCAGTACGGGGGGCTGGACAGAGAACTGGGGGAGCGCCTCTGGAACTACGGCCACAAATCCCGGCAAATACGTTATAGCACGGTTTGTCTGCACCTTGACCACGCCCGAGGATACTCGAAGCCTGAAATCTGGGCGAAGAACAAGGCCATTCGCAAAGCGGTTAAAACCAATAAAACGTTCTGGGCCGCCAATGGCATTCAGCGAGGCTCGAAACCGTGAGAACGCTCGTTATCATTCACAGCCTCAAAATGGGCGGCATGGAGCGGGTTGCGGTCAACCTCGCGGACGCGTTTGCCGAAGAAGGCCACGAAAGCCATATTTTGTCTTGCCGGGCACGCCCGAATGACCTGCACCCAAATCACACAGGCGTACACCTTCACCATCACGATCAGCTTAAAGCCCTGTTAACGTCCGTGATCGGTATCCCGGTTTTTCTGCTATCCCGGCTCCTTCTCGGCGTTATAATGCCAAAATCCCATTTCATATGGGTAGGCTGGCTTAGCGGTTGGCTTCTGAAGCGCAAAATCCGCACTCTGGAAAAGCAGCATGGCCGGTTTGATCGGATTGTTTTTCGTGGGCTGGGCACTTTCAAGTACTTCTGGTCATTCCGGGACGACCGCAACATTTATGTTCTGGAAAACGTGATTCATTATGACCGGCCGCTCTGGCAAAAAAAGCTGGAATGGCAGCTCGTTTTCCATAACCGCCACCTGGCCTGTGTTTCATCCGGGGTTCACGCATCGGCCATAACAGCATTCAGACAAGGCAATATTGCCCCGTTGAGCCTCAGGGTGATCACAAATCTCTGCCCCGTACAGGAAATACGCGCTCTGGCCAGCGATACAGACCCGGACATTCCCGATGGGCCGTACATTCTGAATGTCGGCCGCCTGGTGCCCCAGAAAGGGCATGATCTGCTTTTGCGTGCTTATGCACTTGCCAAGCCCCGCCAGAAACTGGTTATTGTCGGAGATGGCCACCTTCGCACGCACCTGGAGCAAACAGCGCAGGAACTGGGCATTGCTGACCAGGTGCTATTCGCAGGGCAGCGTCAAAACCCATACAGCTGGATGCGCCAGGCCGATCTTTTTGTTCTGTCGTCTGAATTTGAGGGCCTGGGGATCGTGCTGACAGAGGCACTGGCATGCGGCACCCCCATTGTCTCTGTGGACTGCCCCGGAGGCATTCGCGATGTTTTCAAAGGCGATCTGGAGCAATACCTGGCTGAAGCCAACCCGGAAAGCCTGGCAGAACTTATAAGTAGTGTACTGGCGAGCTTACCGATTACCGTCATACCTGAGTGGCTTGAGGATTTTGATCAGAAGCGCATTGTGGACATGTTTCTTTCAGCCCCCAACCAGCACGAGCACAAGAATGACAGCCAAACACAGCGATAGCGCCATCCGCGTTTTATTCATAAAAACGGGCCCTGATGCAGCGGAGCTGGACTTGATTCAGCAGCTACACAAGCGCGGTGTGTTTATCAAAGTGATGTGCTGGGCCAGCGGAACTACCCGGGAATATCTCGACAGTCAAAATATCCTTATTACACCGAAACGGAAAAAAGGGAAAATTGATATTCCGTTTATTCGCCAGATTCGCTCCGTGATAAAGGAGTTTGATATAAACCTGGTTCATGCAACTGACTCAACCTCACTGGCCAACGCGATCTGGGCCACCTACTTC
>CAYUTG010000032.1:0-5586 GCA_964447555.1 uncultured Marinobacter sp. | reverse complement strand
GTAATTGCCTACAGAGGCACCAGCACCCGCATTCGCAAAACGGATCCAACCTATTGGATGGGCGCACTGAACCCCAGAATCTCTCTGACATTTTGCGTCAGTCAGTCCGTTTACAACTATATGGCAACGGTGTTACCTGAGCACAAACTGCGACTGAACTATAAAGGGTTTGACCCGGCATGGATTGATGCGGACAGCCCCATACCGCCAGACTTTCCTTCGCTGCCAGAGAACCGGTTTATCGGCATGTTTCTGGGAAATAGCAAGGGGCGGCCGCATAAAGGGCTGGAGGTTCTGATTCAGGCGTTTCACCGGGTACGTGACCCTGAAAGCATTCTGATTGTGCTTGGCAGCTTCAGCGCGGAGGCAGAGCAACTGGCCGAAGACGGGCCGGCTAACGCGCGGATATTTCTGATTGGCGAAGTAAACAACGCCACCGAATGGCTTCGCCATGCAGGCCTATACATACAGCCGACCCTGCTTAAAGAAGGCCTGCCACGCTCGGTGAAGGAAGCCATGGCGCTGGCACTACCGGTTATCATTACTGATATTCCGGGCTCAACCGAGCTGATTGAGCACGGAAAATCCGGGCTGGTGGTACAGGCAAATAACGCTGATGATCTGGCCCTGGCCTGGGAGCGCATGGCTGCTAATCCGGGTTTACGCCAGCAGTTCGGGTCCACTGCCAAAGCCCGGTTACAAAGTGAATTCACTCCTGAGGCATTCGTGCAAAACACGCTGCGGGCCTACTCGGAGGTTCTGAATCTCCGTCCCCGAAAATGACTGAGATGGCACCACACTGCGCCACCCCCACCGGATCGCAAGCACACACTCAACGCCTGGATGACAAAAATGTGGAGAGAAAAAGTCTCTTGAGTGCCCTGACATCAAAGTGCTTTATGCGAAGTATCCGTATAAGGGTTGAGCGGTATTCAGAGATCAGGCCCGCATTTTTTTGCCGGCGGGCGACCATATTCAGGTAACGAGCCGCAAGCCGGGGGTGCCGGGCTATGAAATCGGCATGCCTGTCTGCAACCAGAGAGTCGCACCGTGCCTGCTTCACCAGACTACTGCTGGCGCTGAGCCGCGGCCCCGGGTGAATAAAGAAATTTACCAGCGGCGCGTCAATGGAGCCACAGCCACATCCCCCACTCAGCATGCGAAATATCAGCTCGCGATCTTCTGAAACGGACAACGTCTCATCAAACCCGCCGAATTGCCGAATTGAGTCAGTTCTGAAAACCATTCCCGTGGTTCGCGTATAGGATATTGCCACATAGGCGCGCTCTGATGAGGAGGCGTCACGGCGAATAAGGCAGGCATGTTGCTGGGCCAGAAACTCTTTGCCTGTAGACAGATCAAAAACCTGCAAAGCCGGCCAGGCAAAATCTATTACCTCTCCACTCGCATCAAAATAACCAACCATGACGCAGGCATAGTCCGGCCGTAGTGTGTCGTCATCATCCAGAAATGCCGTATAAAGACCCCGCGCATGGGCAAGGCCGGTATTACGGGCAGCAGATGCGCCCCTGGCACGCTCATGGCGATGAACTGATACTCGTGGGTCCTCGCCACCATAGGTAACAGGCACATCACTGCCATCGTCAACGACAATCACTTCAAGATCAGTAAAGGACTGGCTTGTTGCCGAATCTATCGCCTTTTTGAGCATGTCGGCGCGATTATGAGTGGGAATAATGATCGAAAGCTTTGGCATACCTGATGCACCAGAAGTAACTAAGCAAGAGATTGTATCTAAATTCTCCGGAGGGTTCAGTCAGGGAACCCTTAACCATTACATTCACCCTGTGACAACTCCTAAGCTTGCGGGAAATATGCTATTCTGCGCGCTGTTCTCGCCCTGCCATCAAAGCTCGAAGAACCTTCAGACACTCATGCCAAAATATTTGTTTAACTCAACGCTGGACTGGCGTGACCTCATCCTCTTTACGCCGGTCATTTACGCCATGACGGCCATGTGGTGGATTCCAGAAGGCGACAAGTATGTGCCAGCCCTCGTTCTGATTATTCTGGCCTATTTTCTGGCGTCACGTTCATGGAGAATCCCCGCACACGAAACCAGCGCCCGTAAAAAGCCGTTTGCCCTGGCAATATCAGCCACGGCACTGATTTGTGGTACGGGTTATCTGATCAAAGATGGCAATATTGCCGAGTTGAGAACACTTTCAGCCTTGTCAGTCTTCTCTGGATTATCAATTTTTATGGCACTGACCCGCAGGCTATGGCTGGCCGTGACACTGGTGTCCGGAGCAGGATTTATCGCGACCTGCTTTTATCTGTTCTTTATCGCTGGAGTAACCCGGGTTCACCTGAACTACAACCCCATCCCCTTCGCCACCGGCCTTGCCACGATACTGGTCATTTCGTTAGTTTTTGCAATCACCTCCCGCAGCATGAAAGTAAAACTATTGACCTGGCCCGCCACCCTGCTGCTGTTTGTTGCACTGGCCATGACAGGAACTCGCGGTGTTGTCCTTCCCGTTACGCTCATTCTCTGCGCCACTGTCACCTATTTTCTTTGCAAGCACGCCAAATCAAATAAAATGCTGGTTGCCGGAGCAGTGACGACAATTGTTGTGGCCATTGCCATCGGAGGAGTTATTCTCGAAAGTCGGATTAATGCGACTTTCGCTGAAATGACCCGCATTGAATCCGGAAATGAAACCGGGTCCATCGGGCTACGCCTGCAGTTCTGGAAGGCAGCCACGGCCTTGTCAACAATTGAGCCACTTACAGGACTGGGAGAGGGGCACAAATCTGCATTTCAGAAATTGGCGCGCCAGGGCGTTGTCAATCAGGCCGCAGCAAACTACGCACCCTACCACTATCACAACCAATTCCTTGATATACTTGTGAAACGAGGCGTTCCCGGCTTGCTGGCATTCCTGACGTTTCTGATAACCCCCGCCCTGACTGCATTCATATATTTCCGGCATAACAAGCTTGTTCTGGGCAGTATTTGCGGAATTACCTTTGTGTACGCAGTCGCATCGGTGACGGACGTTCCTTTCAATCACCCCGCCACCATCAACCTGTTCGTTCTGTCGATGATCTCGCTGCTGAGCCTGGTGCCAGAACAGACCGAAGTTTCAGAGCACTCAGCGGGCAATACGCCGGTAGCCATTTAACCTGCACCAGACAGCGCCGGCTTTTCGCTTCAGCCTTGTAGAGCGTTTGATCAGAAATTTTAAAACCCCCTTTTCCGCCCCGGAACTCACGCCAGCACGGCTATGCTCAATATGGCTTTCGTTTCGGTCTACCGGGTGTGCCAGTCGGCCGCTGAAATGAATGATCGTATTCTCATGTCCGGCAAAGAGTCTGCCCCATGCATCGGCCAATTTCAGTGATTTACCCTGAGACGCAAGGATGTTCGCCGCACTGGTCCGGGTAACTCCATAGCAGCAGGTTCGTAGCACATGATGATGGGAGTAGCGCGGAAGCTTAAAGACGCGGCGCTCGCCAACGGGTTTTCCGAAGATGTATTTTCTGGACGGCAACCCCTCCTGACCACCAAATATAATAAGAGAGGTCTCTGGAATGGTTGCGAGGTCGCCGATAGCTTCAGTCAGTGCATTATCATTGCCAATAACATCATCTTCCAGAATGACTGCCCGCTCAGCTCCCGTCTCCAGAAACTGCTCAAGCGCCTTTATATGGCTCAGGCTGCAGCCTACTTCAGCCGGAGCCAGTATTCGCCCGTGGTTAGCCATGGCACTGGAGGCAAACCGAAAATAGTCCTGCGCATTCAGTGACCGACCATCCACCGCCTCTACCAGAGTCATGGCGGGGAACAATCCCGGAAAAGCAGCAGAAAGCCGCTCGCGGCGCGCGTGATCGCCCCTCATAGAAACCAGAAATATCGGAATATTCTTCATTCATCATGCTCTTGATGTGACAAAGCCCTACCCCGCGTTCTGAAGAAGAGTTCATTGTCGAGATCAACGGTAGTGACTGGTAAAGGGTAACGGCAACGGCTATTTCAGGTTAAGTCCAGGCTGATCTTGCGGCTGACCGTAAGCCTGCAAAAAAGTCTCCCAATAAACCCGTCGTTGGTGCGGATCCAGGCCAGCGCACCGTTTCTCAACGGAGCGATGTAACCGGTCCAGATTTCGCCGCTTCCATGCCGAGCCTGCGTCACTCGTATTTCGATCAACCACCCGGCACCGATCAAAATCAATCAGATACAGTTGGTCGCCGGCCACCAGAATGTTGTCACAGTTCAGATCCACATGATCCAATCCATACTCATGAAAGCGACGGACGACCTGTCCCAGCTTTTGCCACAACTCCTCGCTTCCAAGAGACGACGAATCCGGGAGCGTAACCGCACCGGGTATGCGCTTGATCAGGATAGCTGCCTGATACCACAACGCACGGTATTTCCAGGCAATCGCTGCGACAGGCTCAGGCACTGGCAAACCGGCTGACATCAGCCTTCCCAGCAAGCGGAATTCCGCCAGCGACCTGGCATGGCCAAAACCGGTGAACAGATACGTTTTCTCGGCCAGTCGGGCCATAAGGCCACCCCGCCGATAGTGACGAAGCACCAGGTCATCCGGCTGCGCATCGATAAACCAGGCACCACCGCGACCACCAGAGGTAACGGGCACAGCTTGTTCACCCCAGAAATCAGGCGAAAACCAGTGCGAGGTTACTCCCGCATATTCTGGCGACACCAGCAACATTGATTTCCCGGATTGTGTACGACTGTTTGCTGCCAGTGTCAAAAGTCCGATCCCTCAGGCCCGACAACTCGCGGTTGCCAGATAAAGACGTTGAAAGCCCATTAAGCTAAACTGACGGCCAGTTTACCAACGAGCCCTGCCCGGCTCCACATCCAGCAATAAAAGATTGGAAACGGATCGTAAATTGATGAACTCTATCTGCATTCTCCGCCTCTCCGCCATTGGCGACGTAACCCACGTAATCCCAGTGGTGCTTAGTCTGCAGGAGCAGGTTCCGGATGTAAAAATAACCTGGATTATCGGGAAAATTGAAGCGAAGCTGATTGGCGACTTGCCCGGAGTAGAGTTCATCGTTTTCGATAAAAAGGCAGGGAGAAAAGGCTACTCAGACCTTCGCAAGGCGATGAAAGGCCGCCAGTTTGATGCGTTGCTACACATGCAGGTTGCGCTGCGGGCTAATCTGGCGGCCGCCCTTATTCCGGCAAACGTTAAAGTGGGTTACGACAGCGCCCGCAGCAAAGACCTGCACAGCCTGTTTATTAATCGCCGTATTGCCCCCGCCGCAAACCAGCACGTTCGGGATTGCCTGGCCAGTTTTCTGGAGCCTCTTGGGCTAGTGGCCGCCCCACCAAAATGGACAATTCCGCTTTCTGACGACGACCATGCATTTGCCAGAGCTCATCTGTCACAAGACCGGAAAAACCTGGTAATCAGCCCCTGCGCCAGCCATGCATTGCGCAACTGGCCGGCAGAGCGTTACGCAGGGTTAGCCGATTACGCCATTCGCCAGCATGGCATGAAGGTACTTCTCGTGGGCAGCCCCGCACCGTTTGAAAAGGACTATTGCGCCAGCATTGAGCGCGCGATGACAGAAAACGCA
>CAYUTG010000031.1:0-21133 GCA_964447555.1 uncultured Marinobacter sp. | reverse complement strand
GCATGCCAGTGCTGCTGATATTCCTGGGCGTTGGCATGATGATGGGTGAGGACGGTCCCGGCGGTATTCAGTTTGATAATTTCGAGTTGGCGTTTGTGATAGCCAGCCTCGCGCTGGGCATCATTCTTCTGGATGGCGGCATGCGTACCCGGGCTGCGACCTTCCGGGTTGGTCTGCGCCCGGCGCTGGTTCTGGCAACACTCGGTGTGTTTATGACCGCCGCCGGGGCTGCCGTGGTGGCTTACTGGGTGTTTGATTTGCAATGGCTGACGGCCTTGCTGGTGGGCGCCATCATTTCCTCGACAGACGCCGCGGCCGTGTTCGCTCTGTTACAGGGGCGCGGGTTGCACCTGAACGAACGGGTCAGTGCCACGCTGGAGATTGAATCCGGCAGCAACGACCCGATGGCCATTTTCCTGACCCTGATGCTGGTTACGCTGATCAGCAATCACGAAAACGGCATTACCTGGGGCTCCCTGATTCTGCTGGTAAAGCAGTTTGGTATTGGCGGCCTGGCCGGCATAGCTGGCGGCTTTGCTGTGGTGGAACTGGTGAACCGGATTCGCCTGACACCCTCACTTTACCCCCTTCTGGTGGCCGCCGCAGGTATCGCGATTTTCTCTGCCACCAACGCCATTGGCGGCAGCGGTTTTCTTGCGATTTACCTGACCGGCGTGGTGATCGGCAACCGCAATGTGCGGATGATGCCCATGATTCTGCAAGTGCACGATGGCCTGGCCTGGCTGGCCCAGTTGTGTCTGTTCCTGATTCTGGGTCTGCTGGTTAATCCCATGGATTTGCTGCCCCTGGCTGGCAGTGCCCTGATTCTTGCCCTGGCACTCATCTTTATTATCCGCCCGCTCACGGTTGTGATGACTATCTGGCCCTTCGGGTTTAACCGGCGGGAACTCGGATTTATCAGCTGGGTTGGCTTGCGCGGAGCGGTGCCGATTGTGCTGGCCCTGTTTCCGATTATTGCCGGCATCCCCGAAGGGCAACTGGTGTTTCATGTGGCCTTCTTTATTGTGCTGGTGTCGTTGGTGGTACAGGGCACAACCATGGCACCCCTTGCCCGGAAACTGCGGCTGGAGGTACCCGCGGGGGACGACCCTTACCAGCGGCTGCCACTGGATGCGCCAGCAACCGGCGATCACGAACTGATGCTGTTTCCGCTACGGGGTGAAAACTGGCAAACACCCCGCCGCCTTGGCCAGCTGCGCTTTCCGGAAAATACCGCGGTAGCCGGGGTATTCCGGGACCGGGTATGCCTGCAACCCAAACGCAGCCTGGAGGTCTCCAGCGGCGATATGATTGCCATGTTCGCCCTACCGGGCGTATTGCCGGAGCTCAGCAAGGCGTTAAGTGGCCGCCATGCACCGAAACATCTGGCCGAGCGGGCCTTCTTCGGTGATTTTGTACTGAATGGTGATGCCTTGCTGGGCGATATCGAGCAGGTGTATGACATAGAGTTCGGCGATCTGCCGGAAGAGCTCTCCCTGGCCGAGTGCTTTGCCCGCCGCACCAAAGGGCATCCGGTTGTGGGTGACCAGGTAACGCTGGGACCGGTAACCCTTGTGGCACGGGCCACCGACGCCGATCAGGTTACCAAAGTGGGCCTGAAGATGGACAGTTCACAAAAAAACTGACCGGGAAAAGAGATACCCTAAAAACTTAACAAAACCCCTTAACAGTTCACCTGCTGGCTATGTTATAAACACCTGTGGATCAAGATTAACCATTGGTAAGCTACGTCAGAATTATGAACATTCGTTATTTAATTGTTTTTTTCCTGCTGACAGGTTCATTTCTGGTATCAGGGCCGGCCAGCGCCGACGATATGCTGGCGAAAGTTGACACGCGCATGCCGTCATCGAGCCAGTTTCAGGAGCCAGCTCTGACGGTCAACAAAGTGCTGGTACGCAAGCAGGAGCGCCGCCTTTACCTGATGAATGGCGACCAGGTGGTTAAAACTTACCGGATTTCCCTGGGTGATAACCCCAAAGGACACAAGCTGTACGAGGGCGATGAGCGCACGCCCGAAGGCGATTACACGCTGGACTGGCGCAACGCCGGCAGCGATTTCCACAAATCCATTCATATTTCCTACCCGAGCGCTGAAGACCGCGAACTGGCCCGTGCGTGGGGGCTGAACCCTGGTGGCAGCATTATGATTCACGGGCTACCCAATCAGGCTGGTGACATGGCGTTTGCCTATCAGGGTCTGGACTGGACAGACGGCTGCATTGCCGTCACCAATGACGAGATCGATGAAATCTGGAATCTGGTCGCCGACGGTACACCCATCCGCATTGTTCCCTGACACACTCATGACAGCTGCATTAAGTTGCTGTCATATGTTAAGAATATTTACGCATCCCCTGTTAACATTTTGTCTCTGAGTGTTTTACACTGTTTCACGACCCCGGTAGTCAACGCCTATCGGGCACGGTTGACAGGAAGTCGTCTATACTGACTTTCGGATCACAGGAAATAACACGACCAATAAGGGGATTTATAATGCGTAAACTGACGATCGCCGGGCTTGCACTCGCTACCGCTCTCACAGCAGGTTGTGCTACAACCGATCAGGGAGCTCTCGATGAAGCAAATGCAACAGCAAGCTCTGCAGAGCAGACTGCTGAAAACGCACTGAACACTGCCAATGGCGCTGCCAACTCTGCTCGTTCTGCACAGCAGACTGCAGACAAGGCTCTGGCCGCAGCGAAAGCTGCCCAGAAAGCTGCTGACGAAGCAAACGAGCGTGCCAAGCGCATGCTTGAGCGTTCCAGCAGAAAGTAAGACTCAGCCTACGCTGATTCAGAAAAGGCCGGGAGTCCCGGCCTTTTTTATATCTCCTTACCACCGCCTTACTCAGTTGACGTCGGCTTCCCCTCAGGTTTTTCCCCGGAGGGTGTCATAAACGATTTCATGATATCCATTGGCAGCGGGAATACGATGGTCGACGCATTGGTGTTGCTCATATCCGCCAGGGTTTGCAGATAACGCAATTGCATAGAGCCTGAGTTTGCAGACATGACTTCTGCAGCCTCAACCAGTTTTCTGGATGCCTGCAACTCGCCTTCCGCATGTATGACTTTCGCGCGCCGTTCGCGCTCGGCTTCAGCCTGACGTGCAATGGCACGAATCATGGACTCATTCAGATCAACGTGTTTTATTTCCACGTTGGCCACTTTAATGCCCCATTCTTCTGTCTGGGCATCAATAATGTCCTGAATGTCTTCATTAAGTTTGTCACGCTCAGACAGCATTTCATCAAGATCGTGTTTACCCAGCACTGACCTCAGAGTTGTTTGTGCCAGCTGGCTGGTTGCCAGGTTAAAATCCTCAACCCGGATAATCGCCCGCTCCGGGTCTACTACCCGAAAGTAAAGCACCGCATTCACCCGCACGGTTACGTTATCTTTGGAGATAACATCCTGGCTGGGCACATCCAGTGTAATTACCCGAAGGTCGACACGGGTAATCTGCTGAATGCCGGGAACGATAATAATCAGGCCCGGGCCTTTCACACCCTGAAAGCGCCCCAGGAAGAAGACGACACCCCGCTGATACTCTGGCAGGATTTTGATGGCAGCACCAAGAATCAGCAGTAACACCACCGCCGGTGCAACATAAGGAATCAGATCACCAATCATACGGCCTCCTCGTTTTGGCTACAGAACCGACCCGTTGTTCTGATCGATAACCTCCACTGTAACAGTTAACCCCTGCATAGCCGTCACCCGCACCCGGTCGCCTTTCTCGACAGGATGCTGGCTGATGGCGTTCCAGCGTTCGGCGTTCAGCCGGACATGTCCGCCAAACCCCTCCGTCCGGCGGGTAAAGGTATCCAGTGCCTGCCCCTGCTCCCGGGTAATCTGCTCACTGCCACTCACTGGCTGTTTTCGGCGCAGGCCAACAAATCTTGCCAGAACCCACAGAATAAAGCCGCCGGTTACCGTGGCGGTGCCGCCAATCACCGGGAGGGAAATTTGCTGATGATCGCCATCCATAAGGATGATGGACCCAGACACAAAGGCCACCAACCCGCCAATGCCCAGCATACCGAAGCTGGGGACAAAGGCCTCACCCACAATAAACGCCATGCCCAGCAGTATCAGCGCCAGGCCGGCGTAATTCACAGACAGCACCTGAAAAGCAAACAGGGCGAGAATCAGGCAGATAGCGCCAACCACACCGGGCACCACAGCACCCGGGCTGGCCAGTTCGAAGATAAGCCCGTAGAAGCCGATAATCATCAGAAAATAGGCAATGTTGGGATTGGTAATGACGGAAAGCAGGCGGGTACGCCAGTCCGGCTCTGACCGAACCAGCTCCAGGCTGGCGGTATTCAGGGTGGATTCACCAGAAGCCATGGCCACCGTGCGGCCGTCAATTTTTTGCAGCAGGTCGTTCAGGTTGGCGGCAACCACATCAACAACGTTGTTTTTCAGGGCCTCATCCGCACTCAGGTTCACCGCCTCCCGTACGGCATCCTCAGCCCAGTCGGCATTTCTGTTATGGCGCTCTGCCAGGCCACGAATGTAGGCGGCTGCATCTTCCAGAACCTTGCGCTCCATCGCTGTGCTGCCACGGCGTTTTTCGTTGTCGCTTTTGGTTTTATCTGAAGGGGGGTTGTCCGAAGTCGTGTTATCTGGTTCCGGGGCAGAATCCTGCGAACCTGGCAGACCACCCATCTGAACCGGCGTTGCAGAGCCCACATTGGTGGCCGGAGCCATGGCCGCGATATGACTGGCGTAAAGAATATAAGTGCCGGCGCTGGCCGCTCTGGCCCCCTGAGGCGACACGTAGGTAGCCACTGGCACATCTGAGGCAAGAATGACTTTGATGATTTCCCTCATGGACGCCATCAGACCACCCGGTGTGTCCAGCTCAATAATCACCAAGCCCGCCTGTTCAGATTCGGCCTGATGAATGCCCCGGGTCACATAATCCATGGTGGCGGGCCCAATGGCACCTTCTACAGACAACACCAGTGCAGTCTGTGCCTGCTTCTGCTGGCCGGTTGCCAGTGAGCCCAGCACCAGAAGCACGCCAGCCAGCAAGCAGGCTGCCCAGATTCCCAGGCGGCGGGGGCCGGCACGCCCTGCAAAGTAGCGCGGTCGCATAATGCCCTCCTCAGAAGTACAGCTTTTGCTCCGTTTTGTCGCCCACGGCGGGTGTTTTATCGTCGGTTGTTTTGTCTGCTGCCATATGGGTGACCTGCTCTCCAATCATGGCAGGAATGCCATCGGCCTGATTAACGACTCTTTCAATAGCATGGCGCTGTACTTCAACACCCGGATGCTGCTTCCGGAAGGCGGCCACCTCATCAAACGTCTGCCTCCAGAGATTGTCACGATCTTCCCGGGGGTAATCTTCATTCGGCCGGTGTACCTCCAGCCAGACCTCACCACCGGAGAGCCCGATTTTTACCGGATCTCTGACAATCTGAACCGGCGTACCTTTGCTCACCTGATAAACAAACCGGGAAATATCCTCGTTGTACATGCGGAAGCAACCATGACTAACCGCCATGCCAACGCCAAATTTTCTGTTCGTGCCGTGAATCAGATATCCCTTTTCACTCAGCAACAGGGCGTGAGAACCCAGGGGGTTATCCGGGCCCGGTGGCACCATTCTTGGCAGGAAATCGCCATCTCTCTGATGCTCTGCGCGTATGCTCTCAGGCGGATACCAGGCAGGGGATTCCAGCGGCATGGTCACTTTTGCATCGGTTAAGGGTGACGGGTTGTCTTCCGTACCAACGCCCACGGGGTACACCTGCACGCCGTCGCCGGTAAAGTAGTACAGGCGGTATTCCGCAAGGTTAATCACAATGCCTTCGCGGCGGGCATCGGGCATAACATACAGGCTGGGCAGGGTGATCGTGGTGCCTTCACCGGGGAGCCAGGGGTCAACACCCGGGTTAGCCTTGACCAACTCGAGATACCCCATGGCAATACGGCTGCCAATAGCCGCAAAGGTGTCTTCATAGTGTGTGGTGAGTGAGCCCAGCTCACCCGCCACATCGCCTCTCAACCGATAGGTGGGCACCCGGGGAGAATGGTCCGCCTCTTCGGAAGCTTGTCTGTTCTCGGCGGCCTGCAAAGGCGGCACCATCAAAGCACCGGCCAATAAAAAAACCATTACCACTTTCAACCACATAGAATTCTTTCCAAAAGTCTTTATAGCCTGCATAGGTGACAGTGACCGGCATCAGGAGTTCATAAAGGCTGCCCATAAAGTAACCATGGCCATCACCAAAAACAGAATGCTCGCGCCAATGCGTACTCTTGCCAGCGGAACCCGTTCCATTAACCAGCCTCCTGCCATGATAACCGGTATGTTCGCAATCAACATCCCCGTCGTTGTACCGATAATAACCCACAAGGTGTCTGTGAAGCGGGCAGCAAGCACCACCGTGGCCACCTGGGTTTTGTCACCAATCTCGGCCAGAAAGAACAGCACCGTAGTAGCCATGAAAGCGCCCATACCAAGAAACGCCGAATCGCCGGTATCGTCTTTATCCGGAATCAGCAGCCAACCGGCAATCGCCACAAAGCTGACGGCCAGGACCCAGGGCAACCAGGCTGCCGGAATAAGCAAGGCAATCCAGGCACCGAGCCAGGCAGATAACGCATGATTAAGAAGGGTAGAAACAACAATGCCAAGAACGACGGGCAGCCGTTTTGCGTAGCGGGCCACCAGAAAGAGTGATAGCAGTTGGGTTTTGTCGCCAATTTCGGCAATGGCGACAGACACAGTTGAGGCAAGAAAAGCTTCCATGAAGCACTCCAGGGCGGATTATCAGACATGAGACAGATCACCTTCCGCCCGTGGAGGTGAACCTGCCTCAGGTCTTGCCAGTTCCACCCGTGTTATGGTGAAACGTGCCAGCCATGGAGATGAGCTCCAAGTATGTTGACTGACACCCGCCCGCGAATGCTCCGATTCCCGTGCGCCGGCTACTCCCCTGAAGGAAGCTGAATACTACTGAATCCGGCAATAACTGGCAAATAACCAGTCACTTCAGCTTTTCGGCATTCTCCATAATTTTCTGGAATACCTTCACAGTACATTCAATGTCTTTATCGCTGATGCCGTCCAGCATGGCATCTCTCAGATTTTCTGCACGTGCAGTAAGGTCGGCCATAAACTTACGGCCTGGTTCCGTCAGGAACAGCCGGCGGGCGCGCCGGTCATTCGGGCAGGGGCGGCGCTCGATCAATTCCTGTTGCTCCAGACTGTCCAGCAAACGCACCAGCGTAGGGTTCTCAATGGCCATCAGACCTGCCAGTTCCCGCTGCGTGAGCCCCTCACCGCCTTGTTCCAGATACACCATCGTACTCCATCTGGCCTGGGTAACACCCAAATCCTTCAGGCGTTCATCCAGCATTTTTCTCCAGCGGCGGGTAACCCGGGCCACAGCAAATGAAAACTGATCTCTCATGCGTCAGCACTCCGTTAAAAAACCACAGCCACCTCACACAAACTGTCGTGAAATGACCAAACCCTTATAGTATCGAAAACATCACCAATAGTATGCTAACAATTTAGATAAATACAAATATGATTTGAAAACAGAGGTGAAAAACTCACTCATGTCTAGCCAGTGCTGCCCAGTTCCTCCATATCGGATAAATCCTGAGGTGTCTGAAACTCGGTATTGCGAGGGTCCATTTCCGTTAACACCGGCGAGGTTTCGGGCATGGCCGGCACAAAATCTTCCTGATCGGCTATCGCGACATCGGCTGTATGACTGATGCGGTAACTGGTAATCAATGCAAGAGCCAGCAGGAACCCGGCATTGCCGATAAACAGCCCCGAAGGCCCCATAAGATGAATCAGCTCTGCCATGGCAATCGGCCCAATCACACTGCCAAGACCATAACTGAGCAACAAGGTCGCACTGGCGGCTACAATCCGGGTGCTTTCCATCCGGTCGTTGGTGATGGCAACCGCGATGGGATAAATCGTAGCAGACAGGCCCGTGAACAGCCCGACAAACAGCATAAGAACCCAAAGACGTTCGGCCCCCAGCAAGGCGACCACTCCTGCAGACGCGGCGGCCAGCAAGGCGACAAAGAACATCACCCGACGGCGGTCAAACCGATCACAAAGCCGGCCCAGTGGCCAGGCCAATATCATCGCCACCACAATGGCCGATGCCATAAAGGTCGACGTTTCTGCCACATCAAGGCCCACCAGCGTGGCGTAAACCGGCCCCAGCGCATAAAAACCACCAACCAGTACGCCGCAAATCAGGGCTCCGGCGACACCGCTGAACGATTCCCGGGCCAGCGTAAAAAATGAAATGCGGTGAACCTGCTCAATCACCGGTGCCTCCATCCGCGTCATGGCCAGCGGAATCAGAGCCAGTGTGAGCAGAATCGCAGCCAGAGAGAAGGGCATGAAGCCGGAGGGGTCTCCGATATTCACAATCAACTGGCCGCCAGCGGCTGAGAGGTAAAACACAATCTGATAAACCGCAAAGAGCGTGCCCCGGTTGGCATTGGTTGCCTGGCTTGAAAACCAGCTTTCAATAACCACCAGCACCCCGGCAATACTGAAACCGGACGACACCCTCAGAACCGCCCAGAATATGTCGGACATGGCCAGCGGATAGAGCAGGGCTGTAACGGCTGCGACAGCGGAAAAGACCGAAAAGGCCCGGATATGCCCCACCCGGCCAATAATCTTGTGTACGTACAGGGTGCCAAACACAAAGCCGATGGAGTAGCACACCAGAATCCAGCCGATAGTGTCTGGCGACACAGATTCAAGACTCAGGCGAATACCCAGCAGTGTCATCAGAAACGCATTGCCGCTTACCAGCAAAACAATGCTAAGAAGCAGAGCAAAAAGAGAGGTGACCATTCGGGTCATTAGCGGGTGCTCCGGGCGTTCTGACAGGTCAGGTTAATAAATAGGAAGGTAGCATCAGGATCGGGACTTTGCCGACGCTATATTAGAGCAGCCTGCGTGGACGGGGACGAATAAGGACTTCCCGCAGTCTGTGACCATGGTCTCATTTCCAACCGGGAGGCCGCTTTAGCGGTGTTTGACAATGTTTTACATTAATGCGCCGTAACAGACCTTCGCCATCAGAGCAGGTAACATAATTGCCAGCTATTCACTGGACCCATGAGCGCCTGGTTATGAAAAAAACGGACTGGCCCATCCGCTGGGATTTGCTTCTTCGCTACCGGCTGATTGAAACCATTGCCCTGTGGGAAGGTCGGCTGACCACAAACCACATTTGTCACAGTTTCGGTATCGGCCGTCAGCAAGCCTCCAAGGACATCAATACCTACTTGCGGGAACTGGCTCCCGGCAACCTGGTGTACGACCGTCACCTGAAAGGCTACGTGCCTGCACAAAAATTCCGCCCCACTGTGACCCGTGGGCTGGTGAGTGAATACCTGGATTTACTGGCCCGGCAGGAGCGGCTGAGCAGCACGTTTGAATCACTGAACATCGACCTGCCCGACAGCACCGTTGTTCAGAGCCCCAACCGGGTTATCCCACCAGAAACCATGCGCGCCATTGTGACGGCTACACGTTATGGCCGGCAAATGCGCGCCAGCTACCTGTCTTTGAGTCGCCCTGAAGCCGTGGAAAGCATTCTTGAGCCCCACACTCTGGTGTGTACGGGCGATAACTGGCATGTGAGGGCCTGGTGTGATTCAGACCGGGAGTTCCGGGATTTTTCGCTGACCCGCTTTTACAAATCACCAGAAGCTTTGCGCCAGCGTGCCAAGCATACCCGACAGCAGGATAGCGACTGGCACCGGGAGGTCACCATGATCATCACCCCGGATCCTCGCCTGACCCCTGCCCAACAGGAAATTATTGCCAGAGACTACGGCATGGAGCAGGGGCGTCTTGAAGTAGACACCCGCACAGCCCTGGCGCCCTATGTGCTGTCCCGCCTGGGTATCACCCTGGGCAGCCAGCACCCGGACCCGTTAATACAGCAGCTTGAACTGATTAATCCGGACGAGCTGGGCTTTGGCAGCAAGCGTGAACGCGCACTCAGAGCGGGCACCGGCATCTGATAGACTGCCTGTGTGACCACCAAAACCCGACTTCTTCGCTACAGTTTCAGCCTTATGCTATTGTGCCTGCCACTGGCAGGCATGGCCATGGGCTGTGGTGAACCGGCCACACCAATATCCCGGGTTCAGGGCCAGTCAGCCCACTCACCACTAGCCGGCCACACCGTTACCGCTGAAGGTATACTCACGCTCGACACACGGGGCAAGGGCGGATTCGGCGGTTTTTACCTGCAGCAGGCCGACCACGAAACCGACAACAACCCGCTCACGTCTGAGGCACTGTTTGTCTATACCCGCCAGACAACCGGAAAGCCGGGTGACAGGCTCAGGGTAACCGGTAAAGTTAAGGAATATCACGGCCTGACTGAGCTGATGAGCACCAGGCCGATTATACATTGCGGCGAAAGCACACTGCCCAGGCCGGTACCATTGTCTCTGCCGTGGCCACAGCCTCCTGAAGCCTACGAAAACATGAGGGTTCGCATCACTCAGCCCCTGACCGTTATTGATAACTACAATCTGGCCCGCTATGGCGAATTAACACTGGCCGCGGGCGACCAGGTCAAGGCGACCGAATACCAGACGCCGTCTGAAACGGCCAGAACCATAACCAGACGAAACGGGAAACAGCGAATCATACTCGACGATGGGAAGGCTGCACGCCACCCGGACCCCACACCCTGGCCACCCGGTGGGTTCAGCCCAGAGCACTCTGTACGAGCCGGCGACACCGTACACAGCCTGACGGGCATTCTTGATTTTCGGTTTGATCACTGGCGAATTCAGCCAGATGCCACCCCGCGTTTTTCGCCGGATAACGCCCGGCAGCCACCACCAGCCAGACCTGCAGGTAGCAACATTCGCGTGGTCAGCATGAACCTGGAAAATTACTTCAACGGCGACGGCAGTCATCAGGCAGCCGGTTTTCCCACAGCGCGCGGAGCCAGAACGCCGGCAGATTTTAACGAACAACATCACCGGCTTGTTGACGCACTGACGGCCTCCGGCCCCGACATTCTGGCGCTGTCCGAACTGGAAAACGACGGGTATGGGCCCAACAGCACACTGGCTTCGCTGGCCCGGGCCCTTGGGCAAAACTGGCAGTTTGTAGCGACCCCGGGCAAAGACGGCCAGGATGCTATTCGCACGGCACTGCTCTACCGGCGCGACCGGCTCAAAATGGTTGGCCCTCCGCACCGGCTAACGTCAGGCCCCTTCCATTACCGGGGCCGACCTCCGGTGGCACAAACATTCCAGCGCAAAAACCGGGGCGATACACTCAGAGTGGTTGCCCTGCACCTGAAATCGAAATCCTGCCGGGGAGCAGCGGGTAGCGATGCCGACCAGCACCAGGGAGAAGGTTGTTTTGCAAGGCGCAGAACCGACATGGCTTCCGCCATTATCATATGGCTGAAAACCCTGCCAGATGCCGAAAACCTTGCCGGTACGCTGGTTACCGGAGACTTCAACAGCTATGCCCGGGAAACGCCTTTAACCGCATTCCAGCGTGCGGGCTTCACCAATATGATGCAACACTTCCACCCCTGCCAGGCTGATTCATGTCCCCATTACAGCTACCGGTATAAGGGTGAAAAAGGCTCTCTGGATCATGCTCTGGCGTCCGGCTCACTGACACCCCGTGTTCTGGATACCCGAACCTGGCTGATCAACTCAGATGAGCCACGAGCTCTTGGCTATGAGCACCATCATGAAACACCAGGGCCCTTTCCCTGGCGATCGTCCGACCACAATCCGCTGATTATCGACCTTCACCTCTGAGCAACCGCTCACCCGTCAATTGGCCTGTCTGGCCCATTGACCCGTCAGCTCAGTCATGGGGGGCGGCTTCCGAACAGGTCATAATCCGTTCAGATATCAGATCCCTTACATAACAAGAACGGTATTTAACGAGGAACCCCCATGCACGCCTCAGTCTCAACCACTCAGGACCTGGGCATACCCGCCATCTATATGCATTTACTGGCGGAATTACTGCACAAAATCGGAGCCGATGAACGGAGCCTGCTGCTCCGCGTGGGCCTGGACCCGGGCAGGCTGAACTCCATGGAATTGAGGATCAGCCAGACTCAGGCCAGTGAATTTGTTACCCGGGCGATGATTGAAAGTGGTGAACCCGGCCTTGGTATTATGCTGGCCCATGAGCTGAAACTGCCGTTGCACGGAGCCCTGGGCACCGCCGTTATGAGCAGCCGGACACTGGAAGATGCGCTGGAGCTGATGACCCGGTACCTGACCATACGCGCACCACACCTGAGTGTGGCCAGGCAACACTTCCACGGTGAAGCCAGGTACGCGATTTCCTGTGATATGGATTTGGGGCCACTGCACGGCTTTATTATGGACACCATGCTGTTTGGCTGCGTGTTTATGGGTGCGCAGCTCACCGGTAATGGGGCAGAAGGTTCCCGGGTGTTACGTCGGGGGCCCGAACCCGCCTATTTCCACCGTTTCCGCAGCGCTATTCCCGTACCGGTTGAGTACGGTGCTGCAGAAGATGCACTGGTTATTCCGCTCCCGGAGCTCAGTCTGCCCATCCGCTTTACCGATGACCAGCTGGCGGAATCGTCACGGGCGCAATGTGAGGAGGCACTCAGGCAGTTAACGGAAGATGCCGGGTTTGCTTGCCGGGTAAGGCGGGTCATAGAAACCAGCTACCCCTTTCCGCCCAAACTGGCCAGGGCAGCCACAACACTGTTTGTCTCGGAACGCACACTGAAGCGGAGGCTGCAGGAAGAATCTGCCAGCTTTCAGAATCTGGTTGATCAGGTTCGTCTTGAGCGGGCACGAGAGTTGTTGAAAAACACCCGGATGAATCTGAGCCAGATTGCCGATGCGCTGGGCTATGCTGACGCGGCTAACTTTACCCGCGCCTTTAAACGCTGGACCGACACCAGCCCGAGCCAGTATCGCGCAGGCACGTTGCGTAGCACCAGGGCAACCAGCAGCAAGCCGCTGGCGGCTACTGTCTGATCAGTCAATACCGACTATTTTGTGCATTTGCAGCGTCAGCCGCCATTGCGGGTTTGCCAGGCAATACTCCGTTGCCTTACGGGTATTCCCCTGTTTGAAGGTGTCGTCTCCGTTTTCCGGGGTCCGGGGCGATGCCATGGGAGACAGAAAATAGTGCCTGGCGGGGAAATCCGAAAACCGCTCGGGCATGGCCAGTAGCTGGGGGTACACCAGCTTCAGCTCATCACAGGCCTCGATAACCACGGGGGCATTGGCTTTCGGACTGACGCATAGCCAGTCGATACCTGCCGGAGCCGGCAGCGTGCCATTGGTTTCTACCCCCACCTCGAATCCCTCCCGGTGGAAAGCATCAATCAGTGGCTCATCCAGTTGCAGCAGCGGCTCGCCCCCGGTACACACCACATAAGGACGGCCTGGCGCCTCTGGCCATAACCGGCGAATATGAGTGGCCAGCGCCTCTGGTGACGCAAAGCGGCCACCGTTCTGGCCATCGGTTCCGACAAAGTCAGTATCACAGAAATCACAAACCGAGTTGGCCCGGTCCTTTTCCCGCCCGGTCCAGAGGTTACACTTGCTGAACCGGCAGAATACCGCCGCGCGGCCGGCCTGAGCACCTTCGCCCTGTAAGGTATAAAACGCTTCTTTAACCCGATACATCAGCGCCCGGCCTCATACGCCAGTGGGTCTGCCAGGCCTTGCGAGGCAAACGCTTCCAGGCGCTCCACACAGGAGCCGCAACGGCCACAGGCTTTTTCCCGGCCGTTGTAACAAGTCCACGCCTGGCTGTAATCAAGGTTCAGCTTCAGCCCTTCGGCAAGAATCTCGCCTTTGTCCATTGCCATGAACGGTGCTTCTATACCTACGGGCTCGTAGTTAGCAATCTGGCAAACCGCATCCATTTTCCGGATAAACTCCGGCCGGCAATCCGGGTATATGGCATGGTCCCCGCCATGAGCACCGTACCAGACTGCATCAGCGCCCACAGTAACGGCATAGCCTGTGGCCAGCGACAGCAGAATCATATTCCTGTTGGGAACCACGGTGGCTTTCATGTTGCTTTCCGCATAATCCCCTTCGGGCACGTCAATATCAGCCGTCAGGGCAGAGCCTGCCATCACGTCACTCATGGCCCGGATATCAACAACCTTGTGCGGAATGTCGAGTGAGGCACACACGGCACGGGCATAGTCCAGCTCTTTAATATGTCGCTGACCATAATTGAACGACAGGGCGTGAACCTTATGGCCGCGGGCACGGGCCATATTAAGCAAAGTGAAGGAGTCCATGCCTCCGGAATAGATAACAACCAGACTGTCTGTCATTGGGCCCCCCCGAACAATAGGATACAAGCCGGCCACCACCAACGGATCCGTGTTGGTTTCTGGCCAGCATGATAAATAAGCACACTATTGTAACAGCGCACACCGGGGGCAGGCTGCAAAAAAAGAAAGTGTGGGTTTAATGCCTGAAACGGCGCGCCCGAAGCGCAATCACTTCAATTCCGTCTCTTAACGTATTCAATGTCCAGTAAGTTACCAGCGCCATTAAACCAGCCCCGATAACGGTAAATCCGAAATCATCACCGACGGGCTTTTCATGGGCCAGCACCATATAGAGCACCAGGGCGGCAACAAGGATAATTTCAACAAAAACGTGCGAGCGGAACTTACGGTTTGCGAATCCGGACTTGTCGGACATTTACTTAGGTTTCAACCTCTGACTGTTTAATGGGCCAAACGAATAATTAGTGTTCAAATTATCGCCAAACCACCGTCAAAGATCTGTACGAATTAGTGGCTACGGACTAACCACTACCAGAAATAGTGACAAAAAAAACGCAGCCAAAAAGGCTGCGTAGAAAGGAGAGATCCATGCGATATCCGCCCTGGCGGATACCGAGGATTGCACAACGTAAAAAACACGTGACGCTGGCTATTATAGGTAGCACAGCGCTCCCGGTCTGTACGCGTTTGCCGCAGCCCACAGGCTATTGCAAAGCCTGTATTACCCGATACACTAAGTTGGTACCGAATCTAAAGAGCCGATATGACCAGAATGATTTTACAGCCTGTTTTCAACACCTCCAGCCATCGCCTTGCCGCGCAGCTGGTGTGTGCCGTAATGAAAGATACCTAACGGCTTTCGGTCAGTTCCGGAAGCCATTGAGCGACCGGGACCGCTTCTCTGCAAACCCCGGTTGCCTGTGGCTCCGGGGTTTTGTTTTTGCAGATGCAAAACGATAAGGAGAACACCATGAGAAGACATCAGACAACACACGCCGCAAACCAGCCTCACAACAGCCGGCCAGGGTCTGTGCGTTGCCCCGACAAGCGGCCGCTGCTGGATGCTATCTGTAAAAAGCTGAACCAGAGAGTGAATCTGGAAGATGAACAGAGCGTGCTCGGCCTGTATGAGCGGGGCTGGATATTCAACGGAGTACTGGCGAGCCTTGGCACAGCAGAGGCACGTTATGTACGCGCGCTGGCTACCCGTTATAACTCCTGGATTGCCCGCCAGGTAGCCTGAGTTTCAGCGCTGTTATTTAACAGGCCTGAACCGTTAGTGGTGACGGTTCAGGCCTTGCAGCCCGCCGTCATGAACCATGGCGTAATTATTCACCACATCATGAATCTTTTCCTGAGAGTAGGGCTTAACCACATAGCCGTTAGCCCCCGCACTGATGGCCCGCTGAATGCTGTCGATGGAATCGTCGGCCGTTACCAGCACAATATGCTGCTCTTTACGCTCCCCTTTAAATTCCTGCATAAGGTCATGGCCATTGCCATCCGGCAGGCCAAGATCCAAAAGAATAATCTGGAACTCCTGAGCCGCAAACGCCGCCCGGGCAGAGGCGGCATCTACACACTCAGATACCTGGGTAGCTCCCGCATTGTAAAGCATGCCGACCAGCCGCTCTCTCATCACTGGCTCATCTTCTACTACCAGTATCCTCAGGTCGTTCATCGGTTTTCTCTCCCGTTGTTCTTTACGCTGCTCATATTTTTGTCACGGCTGCGCTGCTATGTCCGGTTTTTTGTCTGATCATTCTGGCCGTGACATTACATGGCATCACTGCCCGTGCGGCGAGGCAGATCCAGTGGTGCTGGCCTGGGTTTCAGGGAACCCGGTGAGGCATCGGTATCTCCGTCTGGGCCGGAATCAGGTTCTTCGGTGCCATGACGTGTCAGAATATTGCTGATGCTGACCGCTGTTGTATATAAAGAAATGGCGATAATCAACAAAACAGGCTGAACAAAGGCCACAAACCCGGGAACCTCAGCACTTCCCAGTATGCTCAGCATCAGAATGATGGATGGACCAAGAACCACAAACAAGGTCAGGGCGATAAAGAAAACAATTCGCTCCTTATAACGCCCCAGCTCCCGGTTGGTCACCAGCCCGAGCACAAATTTACCCATGGCAAGCCCGGCAAGAATAGCCGCTGCAATGCTGAGATCAGGGCGCAGTAAGGTTTCATAGAGCCGGCCATCCCAGAGCCGCTGCATGCCGATCACCAGAAACGGAAACAGCACAAACAGAATATCCGCGTAGGTTCCGTACATCATACTCAGGGTGTGGTGCTCAGTGCGATGCTGGTTGTCAGTCATTGGTTCATTCCTGTCGTTATTCTATCGGTTATGAAGACGTTGCCGGAGCATCGAGTGCCCGGGCGATCATGTCATTCAGCACGCCTGACTCAAGGCGCACGGCGTCCCAGTCTGGTTCATTTTCTTTTAACAGGGCCTCTAATGTTCCCGCCTGACGGGTCATCATCGGGTAGCCCATGGCACCTGCCGTACCCTTTATCTGATGCGCTTCGGTTTTCAGAGTTCCGGCATCCCGCTCAGCAAGGGCTTCGCTCATGCGTTCCCTCCGGGCATTAAGGCCACCAAGAAATTGCTCTACAAGATAGGCGATATCGTCGTCATTCTCGTTATCCACCGTCTCAGCACTCTCGGGCTCAAGAAAGCGGCGCAATAACGATTGCAGGTGGTTCTGGTCAATCGGCTTGTTCAGCACACCATCGCATCCCGCTTCACACAGAGCGTCCACTTCCTGCTGATCACCGGCAGTAAAAGCAATAATCGGCCGGCGGAAGCCGGTCTGGCGCAACAGGCGGGTAGCGTCCACACCGTCCATTCCCGGCATATGCCGGTCCATCAGAATTAACCGGACAGATTCAGACAGTGCCTTGCGTACCGCTTCATCGCCACTGTTCACAAGCAGCACATCCAGGCCCAGCCTGCGAAGCATCCGGTCGACAAGCTGCAGGTTCTCTTCGCTGTCTTCCGCAACCAGCACCTGACCACTGAACCGGGTAGCAGGAGGCTGCAAGGGTTCTGGCTGAACCACTAGGTATCTGGCCAGAACCTCATAAAACCGTTGCTTGTCGATGGGCTTCGCCAGATGCTCTGTGCACCCGGCCAGCCGATAATCGGCAATGTCCTCAGACATAACATTGGCCGTAAGCGCAATAACCGGTGTATTAATGCCCGCCTCACGAAGTGCCACTGTCGCATCGCGGCCATTCATCACCGGCATCTGAATATCCATCAGAATCAGATCAAATGGCTCATGCAGTGCCCGCTCCAGGGCCTCGGCCCCATTGCTGACATGCACCATCTCGGCACCGGTGCGGGACACCAGCAACGACACCAGGCGCCGGTTAATTTCATTATCTTCAGCGCACAGAATCCGACCACTCAGGCTTGGTGCAACCACCATGGGTATAGCCCGGCGGCGCTGATTCAGTTCCGAGGCATCGCGCAGGAAATGTGCCTGCTCAAGCTCACCGGTGCGAATGGTCAGTTCAAATTCGCTGCCCTCACCATAGGTGCTGTTTGCCTGAATATTACCGCCCAGCATTTCCGCCAGCCGGCGGGAGATGCTGAGCCCCAGCCCGGTGCCACCATATTGCCGGGAAATGGCGGCGCTGCCCTGTGCGA
Organism: uncultured Marinobacter sp.; assembly: GCA_964447555.1. GTDB lineage: Bacteria > Pseudomonadota > Gammaproteobacteria > Pseudomonadales > Oleiphilaceae > Marinobacter. The sequence continues at coordinate 3,135 of CAYUTG010000031.1, read as the reverse complement.
AGGGGTCAAACAGGCGCTCCATTTGCTCGGGCTTCATCCCAATGCCGGTATCAACCACCCGGACAACCAGGGTTTCCTGAGCCCGATCGCAGCGCACGATCAGGGAAATGGCACCTTTTTCGGTAAATTTAAGGGCATTTCCACACAGATTGATGATGATCTGACGTAGCCGGGTCGGGTCTGTAAGGATATGCTCCGGCAGCGGGAACTCACAAATAATGCTGAAATCCAGCTGTTTTTCGCGGGCGCGGGGGGCGAAAAAGGCCCGCACTTCATCCAGTAACTCGGGCAGGTTGACCGATACGATATCAACGCTGAGCCGGTTGGCATCAATTTTTGAGTGATCAAGAATGTCGTTCACCAGGTCCAGCAGGTGCCGGCCACTGCGAACAACCGTTTCGGCACTGCCCTGCTTTTCCTGTTCAGTCAGGTCCGGGTCCAGCAGAGTTTCACCGTAACCGATAATAGCGGCCAGTGGCGTGCGGATTTCATGGCTCATATTGGCCAGAAACTGGCTTTTTGCCTCTGCAGAATTCCGGGCCAGCTCTTTTTCCAGCCGCTCCTGCTCCCGCTCCCGTTCAATACGCTGGCGCTGATGGCTTTCGGTTGCGTCTATACAGGTACCCTCAAGGTGTGTGGGAACCCCATCTTCATCGTAGACCGCATGCAGCGAAATGGTTGTCCAGCGTTCTTCACCGTCGCGGGTAATATAGCGGGCCTCAATGCCTTTCACCGTACCCCGGGTTTCAAGCTGCTGCACCACCAGACGCCGCAGCCGGTCATCGGCAATGCAGGTTTCCAGAACATCCGGGTTTTGCTCCAGCAGTTCACGGCTGCTGTTGTAGCCCATTAGCTGTGCCATTGCCGGATTTGCCGTTACAAACCGGCGATCCGGTGACATCTGAAACACACCCTCAATGGCATTATCAAATAACGACTGATAACGCTGCAGGTTCGACAGCGCCCGCTGGCTCCAGCTCAACGCTTCACCCTGCACCTGCTTTATGCGGTCTGCCAGGGCAAACGAGAACAGAATAATCTGCGCGGTCAGCCCGAATTGCGGAGAGTAGTTGGTAAACGTATTCAGAGGCAGAATACCCATCACAGTAAGGGCATAGATACCAAAGCCCACCATGGCCAGTGTCCAGGCGTAGAAATAGGAACGGGCAGCCGGGTTGTAGTAGCGCCAGGACAGGTAGCTGACCACAATCATAATCATACTGAGCAGTACCGACCCAAGAACAATCCACTCCATGGCGATGTGATAGGGCAGAAAGATCGTGAGCCCGAAGGTGACACCAACGGAATAAAGGCTAAGCAGAATAACCTGGTCGAGATCGGATGACCGTTCGCGGGTTTCAAGCAGTGAGCGGGCCATGAGCAGCCCCCAGAACCAGGTCATCAGAATCTGGTAGGGCAGAAACTCTTTATTGAAGATAACGGGCCGGCTATCCAGTAACTGAATTCCATGCACCTGTTCAGTAGCAATAAACGTGGTAGCCGTTACCAGATACAGAACATAGTAGATGTTGCTGCGCTCACGCACAGACACCGCAACAAACAGGTTGTAAGCCAGAATGGCCAGTATGGCGCCAAGCAGGATGCCGCGAACGGCCTCGTCTATCGCGACTTTTTCAATGTAGCTGTCCGGGTGCCACAGGCTGATAGGCAGACGGAACGTATTGGTGTTGGTAATGCGAAGATAAACCGTACTGGTAGTGCCCGGTACCAGCTTTAGCTGAAACGTCGGGTTGGGCACCTCCAGATCGCGGGAACTCCAGCTGTCTGCGTAGCCGGTTTGGCGCTGATTAACCAGAATACCGTCACGAACCACATAAAGCTGAACCTTATCGACCAGTGGCAGGGCAAGCTCCAGAATCCAGTCGGTATTGGTAACATCCCAGGGCGTGCGTAGATCGAACCGGGTCCAGTAGGCCGATTCGGTATAACCAAAATTGAGAACGCCGCCCGGATTGCGGGTAAAGGATTGCAGGCCACCGGCCTCAACATCTTTCAGGGTCAGGTCATGGCCCGGATCTTCCAGATACCAGATACAACGGCCAAGGTCCCGGACACTGGTGGTGTTGCTGGTCAGATTGATAGCGCCGTGACTGCAGGCGTCCTGTGCACTGGCCGTTGCGGGTGCTAATCCAGCCACCAGCGATACCAGAAAAACCAGCGTGACCAGCAGCCGGTAGGTGGCGGTATTCGATGCCGGGTTGGGCAGTTGCTGCAAAATGTGATCTCCGCGAGGGCAGTTGCCTGTTATATCGGTTATTGTCAGCACTCGGGCCGGGGTGAACAACCCCGCGGATATCCACTTTAGCTGTTTATGCGCATTTGCGCACCTCGGGGCCATCTGAAATGAGACATTTCCGCACGTTTACTGCTTTTTCGTTTCTGGCGCTTAGCCTGGGTGGCTGCGGGGTGGATGACACCGGACCGACAGCATTTAACCCGGCAACGAATATTGATGTCATGCTGTCGAGCTTTACCATGAAGGAAGTGCCCCCTCAGCACACATCTCTTTTCAGCGATTTGCTTAAGAAGCTAGAGCCAGCACCTTCCGAAGACGAGTCAGCCCATGAGCTGGCTGCGGCCATACGTGCACAAATGGCTTTATTCCTTGGATTAAAGTATTCGACGGAGCCAGAATGGGAGTTAATTTCGTTTCGTAACCCTCTTGATCTGCTACGCCGGGAAATCGGTGCAGACGCAGTTGCAAACTTCACAGACGCAAAACGGTATATCAGCTCGCGCATTGACGACGCGCTACCGGGTGAGTACAGCAATACATCAAAAGGTGTCTATATTCGCTTCACCAGCCAGGAAGCTTCTGAAGAAGCGGATGCTTCAATAACCGACTACGAATGGCGCTACCCTATCCTTAAGTGGGTATACACTCCAGACACCTCTAACCGCGTAACGCGTGTTATCAACTGGGTAGCAACAGGGGAGTTTCCAGAGGGAAGCACCAGACCGAGCGCTACACTGGGAATCCAGTTCTATCCGAGGGATTTTGGGAGAACGGGCTACAATGATGCTGCTCGCCTGCACAGCGAAGGAAGCGTCGTCATTGAGGGCGAGCGGGAAATGGCGTTTATTCGCGAGTATGAATCACCCGAAACAGACATC
>CAYUTG010000030.1:0-21702 GCA_964447555.1 uncultured Marinobacter sp. | reverse complement strand
AGTAACAGGTCACCCGCACGTATTTTAGTGGTCGATGACGAACCCAGGCTATTAACAACTCTGGCCACTCTGCTACGTAACAACGGTTATGATGTTACCGAAGCAGGCGGTGGAAAAGCGGCATGCGAACGTCTTAATCATCAGTCTTTTGATCTGGCGTTGCTGGATCTCAGAATGCCCGATGTCGACGGCTTTGATGTCATGTCCCACCTGGCCAGCATTCAGCCGGACTGCGGAGCCATTGTTGTCAGCGGGGAAAGCTCATTCAGCACCGTCAGCCGCGCTCTGCGCCGCGGAGCTCTGGACTACATACGCAAGCCGTTTGACCCTGAAGAGTTGCTGGCCACGGTAGAGGGGGTTATTGGCAAACAGTCACTGCTAAAGGCACACGAACACGTTCAGCTGCGGCTCGAAAAATCGGAAGCACTTCACCGGTATATTGTTAACAGCTCGCCCGATATTGTTTTCATGCTTGATGACGAAGGCCGGTTCTGCTTCATTAACCGAAAGGTGGAAAGCTTACTGGGTTACCAGCCCTCAGAACTCTGTGGCCGGCACTTTCGCCACATACTCGACGACCGTGATGTGGCCCGCGGCACCTACGCTCTCGACGGCCCGAACATTACCGCAGACAACCCGAGAACGCTGGAAGTACGCCTGAAAACCCGGGGCAGCCGGCGAGCCACACGCCATTTTGAAATCACTGCCTTCCCCGTAGACACCCAAACCTGGCCACAAGCCGGCATAACACACAATGCCGGTAACCGCGCAGATTCGGAGGCAGACAACAACGCCAGAAAAATCACCCGGGACTGTGTTCGCGAAATCGCCAGCGCCAGCAACAACAGAAATGCCCGCTACTACGGTATCGCCAGAGATGTCACGGAACGGAAAGAAGCCGAAGCCTTCATTAACTTCCAGGCTTATCACGACCTGCTGACCAGGCTACCCAACCGGGCGCTGTTCAAAGACCGGCTGGAACTGGCCATTACCCATGCCCGGCGAAGCGACCAGAAGCTGGCGGTCATGTTTCTGGATCTGGACCGGTTCAAGGTTATTAACGACACCCTTGGGCACGCCATGGGCGACCGACTGCTGCAGGCGGTGACTTACCGGCTGGAGAAGTGCCTCCGCAAGGGTGACACCCTGTCCCGGTTCGGTGGTGACGAGTTTACCCTTCTGCTGCCCTCTATTCACAACTATGACGATGCCAAACAGATTGCCAAAAAACTGATTAAAACCCTGCGTGCGCCTTTTCAGCTTGGCGATCATGAGGTGTTTGTAGGTGTCAGCATCGGCATTGCCATATTCCCGGAAGCCGGCGAAAACATGGATCAGCTGATCCAGAATGCCGACATCGCCATGTACCACGTTAAGGGCAAAGGTAAAGACGGCTACCGCTTCTATTCCGAGAGCATGAGCATAGACACCGCCAACCGGCTTAACCTTGAGCGGGACTTGCGGCTGGCACTGGAACGTGACGAACTGCGCGTGTTCTACCAGCCTCAGGTGTGCTCAACAACGAACCGCATTGTTGGCCTGGAGGCGCTGGTGCGCTGGCAGCACCCGGAACGGGGTTTACTCTACCCCAGGGATTTTCTGCCTCTGGCCGAGGAAACCAAACTGATCGGACAGCTCAGTGAACGGGTGCTCGATCAGGCATTTCTGGATGCAGGCCAGTGGATTCGTTCAGGCCACCCCGACCTTCGCCTGGCGGTTAATCTCTCACCCATTCAGGTTGAACACCCGCGCTTTGTCGAAACACTGATGCAGCGGGTGCAGGCCCACGATTTCCCCGCCGGCAACCTGGAAATAGAGATTACCGAAAACGTCATCATGAATGACCTGGAGCAGATCAGCCAGAAGCTCAGAGAACTGGCCGAAACCGGGGTACGTATAGCCATTGATGATTTTGGTACGGGTTATTCATCACTGAACTACCTGCACCGGCTTCCCATACACACGCTGAAGGTGGATCAATCCTTTGTAAAGGCCATCCGCAGCGGCGATGATGGTGCCTGCATTGTGAACGCAATTGTAGCCATGGCACATGGCCTGAAGCTGGAAATTGTGGCGGAAGGCGTGGAAACCGACGAACAGCTGGAATACCTGCGCAGCCTGGGCTGTCATCAGGTTCAGGGCTTTTTCTATGGCCCGGCGCGGCCCGCCATTGATATCTACAAATCCCTGAGCCAGACACTGACCCGTGCTGTGTCGTTCTGACAGTTTATTATTGATTGTCTGACACTCCTAGTTAAAACCTTGATCTGGTTTGCAAAGTGTTGCAGAAGGTTACCGTGTGTATCCGGAAATGCGCATTACTGCACATAATTCCCACCCCCCGTTATCTATGCTGAAGCCCATACGTTGCTGTTCACCGGAAAGCCGTGCATTTTGCCGGCACGATAACGACAAAAACGGTAGCAGCCTCCAAAGGAATAAAAACAGGCAGCAGTCACTATGCGCGATAAATACAAGTATATTGGTCCCGTTTACGATTTCCTGAGCAACCTCTACAGCGGCAAAAACATTCACCACTGCAAAACAGCCATGCTGGATGTTAATACCGTAAAGCCCGGCGATCGCATCCTTTTTGCCGGCGTTGGCCATGGCCGGGATGCCATCCGCGCCGCCGAACTGGGGGCCGATGTAACGGTGGTTGATCTGTCCGAGACCATGCTGCGCAAATTTGGTGAAGCCCAGCAGAAAGAGGCGCCGAACCTGACGATTCGCCGCATTCACAGCGACATCATGAAAGTTGAGGAAACCGGCCAGTACGACATGGTGATTGCCAACTTTTTCCTGAACGTATTTGAGGAAGACATGATGGTTAAGGTGCTGGAGCACCTGATCAGCCTTGGTAAGGAAAACGCCAGAGTGGTGGTTGGTGATTTCTGCTACCCCACAGGCAATATCGTGGCCCGCCTGTTCAAGAAGGTGTACTGGTATATGGCGGTGTTCACCTTCTGGCTGTTTGCCAACAACGCCTTTCACAAAATTTACAATTACCCGGAACACATGAAGCGCCTTGGCCTTGAAGTCACTGAGAAAAAGCACTTCAAGCTGCTCAATATGGATTGCTACTGGTCCATTTTAGGGCGCAAACAGGCGTAACCTGCCTCCCTCCTCACCGACTAACTATAACAATCGGGGACAGAGACACATGTCAGATCAAACTCTTGCGCTGGACGGACTTCGCGGGCTGGAAGGTAGTGACTTTACCTTTACAGAGCGGGTTGGTTACCTGAAGCGGTACGGAACACACTCCCAGTCCTTTTCAACACTACAACCGGGGATGCAGTACTTCGACCTTCCCGGCATTGGCTATATTGCCTATATGCGCCAGTGGGGCGGCACCTTTGTGCTCTCTGATCCGGTATGCGCTCCGGAAAACTTCGCGGTTATTCTGGAACATTTTCACCAGCGTTTTCCCAAGGCCAGTTATGTTCAGGTGTCCAAACCTGTGGTGGATTTTCTGCACACACGCTTTGGCATGTACGGCACCCAGTTTGGCAGTGAATCGCGGATAGACCTGGCCAAGTGGTCTCTGAGTGGCAAGAAAAAGCAGATTCTTCGCACCGCGCTGAACCAGGCAGAGAAGAACAACATAACGGTGAAAGAGCGGTTCAGCGATGATCACACCCGGGAAATCTCCGAAGCCTGGATTCGTACCCGCAAATGCAAAAGCAATGAAATCCGCTTTCTGATACGCCCGATGGAAATGGAATACCGCGAAAACGAGCGCCATTTTTACGCATACCAGGATGGCAAGGCGGTCGGCTTTATTTACTTCGACCCTATTTATCGCAACAACGAAATCATCAGTTATGTGCCCAACATATCCCGGGCAAATGCGGACTTCCGCCAAGGGATTTTCTACACACTGATGGCACACGCCATGGAAGAATTCAAAGCCGAAGGCGTGCCCTATCTGGACCTGGGCTTGATTCCGTTATCGCTTGACAAGGAAACCGAGCACCAGGAAAGCCGCCTGCTCAAACGGCTGCTGCACGCGCTTTATGAAAAAGCAAACTTCCTCTATAACTTCAAAGGGCTGGAGTTTACCAAGTCCCGTTTCCGGGGCGACAGCTTCAAGACCTATTGCTGCCACAGGCGCGCCATTCCCGCCCTTGAATTTCTGGCGATGTTCAAGCTGACCCGGCTGCTGTAATCCCCTCGGTCTTGCCTGCCCAGTTCCCGGTTACTGTGCGCGGGCGCAGGCCGAGCCCGCCCATGAAGACGGCCAGCCCATCCGGGGCCGGGCCGGAAAACAGGGCGGCCAGTACGGGTGCCGGTTGCTCACCGGCATCACCAGCAATGCCCGGAAGCTCGCGGCCAGCGTCCTGCAACAGGCTCTCAACCCGCCGCGCAATGGCATCCCCGGAATCCACCCAGAACACAACCTCTGGCAGTGCCAGTTTCAGGGCATCAAGCAACAGCGGGTAGTGAGTACAACCGAGCACCACCGTATCAACATTGGCTTCCCGAAAGCCGGCCACGGCGTCTGCCAGAGCCGGCCCGGGAACCGCCACCCCGGAAACAGATTCCTCCACCCAGCGCACCAGTGCCGGATGGCCTATCCGCTTTACGTAACAGTCAGCTGCAAACTTCTGAATCAGGCTGTCCAGATAGGGCCTGGACACCGTCGCGGGTGTTGCCAGTATGCCAATGCGGCCATTGACAGACATCGCTGCCGCAGGCTTCACAGCCGGCACAACACCCACCACAGGCACATTGATCAATGCCCGCAGGTGAGGTAGCACCACCGTGCTGGCGGTATTGCAGGCTACGACAACAACATCACATGGAAACTGTTCAAGAGCACGGCGGACCAACACGCAGCAGCGCTCAATAACCACCTCTGATGCCTGCCCTCCGTAGGGAAATCCGGCGTTGTCCCCAAGGTAGACAAGTTCAGTGTCAGGCAGTCTGTTGTGAATACAGGCCGCAACACTCAGCCCGCCTACACCGGAATCAAAAACGAGCACTCTTGTACCAGCGGGGCGCATCACAGCAATGGCCTTTCACTGGAAATTTCTTTCTCCATGGCGCGGATCAGCGTACCGGCGATGGTTGCCGGCCCGGGTACCGGCGGTGTATTACCTGGGGCGTACCAGCCGGCATCGGCCAGTTCGTCTTCCTGCAACACCAGCTCACCACCGGCATAGTCGGCAAAGAACCCCATCATTAACTGGTGAGGAAACGGCCAGGGCTGAGACCCCTGATAGCGCACGTTGCACACATCCAGGCCGGTCTCTTCTTTAACTTCCCGCTCAACGGCTTGCTCAAGATTTTCTCCCGGCTCTACGAACCCGGCTATCAGGCTATAGAAGTGGCGGGTAATCCGAGACGATCGGGCCAGCAGGTACTGATCGCCCTTGCGGATAACAACAATCACACAGGGTGCCAGCCTGGGGTACCAGGGAATCCCGCAGGTTTCACACCATTTAGCACGTTCGCGTGGGTGAAATCCGGTTCGCTGGCCACAACGCCCGCAGAACTGATTATCCAGCCACCACTGCCAAACCTGAAACCCGGTACTGAGTAGCTCTGTGGGAGCGTCTTCCATCGTCAGCAGTGCATCACGAAGTGCCACGGGCTGCAGTTCTGGTACGGCATGTTCATCCACTTCCGTCACAAACAGTGAATGTTTCCCAAGTGTACCCAGAGCAACCGCGTGGCCATTGGCCGCGGACACACCAGCGCTTCCCCACCGCGCCAGCCACCCGCCTGCCGGCTTGAGAATATTCTGGCCGGAGACTACCAGTACCGGGTCATTCTTCTGCGGAGATTCGGTCGACCAGCCGGGAGCCCAGCCTGTAGCGGATACTGCCATGATCTGTTCACACCTGAATATGAGTGGGTGAAAAAGAAATGTATCACATTGCGCTGCAGGCCCGGGAGTAAAAGGCGACTTTGCTCAATGTGTTCAACCAAGTAAACTTGGCACCTCTTTGGGTTACCGGAGCTTCATTTTATGCGAATTTACCAGGGCATTCGCAGCCTGATTCTGATGTTTTTCCGCAAGATACTGTTTCTTTGGGTGCGGACTGACGTCAGTGGTAACAACATGGAAACCCTGGGTCTCGATCCGGAAAAACCGGTTTGTTACGTTCTGCAGTACAGTTCGCTCTCCAGCCGCCTGGTACTGGAGCAGGAAGTGATTCGCGCGGGGCTGCCCGGGGCCACAAAAGCGCTGCCGGTTAAAAACGGCCCATCGCATTCTTTCTTTTTCCTCTATCGCCGTATTGGTGGTCTGTTTCGCCGGCGGCAAACCCCGGTACCGACCAGCGAATTTCAGGCATTGGTCGATTACGGGCTTGAAGCACCCGATCAGGATGTCCAGATTGTGCCCGTCTCGCTGTTCTGGGGGCGCTCACCGGATAAAGAAAAATCACTGGTAAAACTGCTGCTGTCAGACACCTGGGCCGTGGCCGGCCGCCTGCAGAAATTTCTGATCATTATGGTTCACGGGCGTAACACTTACGTTCAGTTTAACCCGGCGCTTTCGTTAAACCAGGTTATTGACGAATACCGGCAGTCTGGTGAGCGGGCCAATCGAAAGCTGGCCCGTATTCTCCGCACTCACTTTCGCCGGGTACGTCAGGCTGTTCTTGGCCCGGATTTATCCCACCGGCGAACTCTGGTCGGCGGGCTGGTACGCACACCAGCTGTGAAAGAGGCCATTCGGGAAACCGCTGCAAAAGAGGGCCTGCCACCAGAGAAAGTCCGGGCCAAGGCATGGAAATACGCAGACGAAATTGCGGCCAGCATGTCTATTGTGACCATCCGCTTTCTTGAGGTTGTACTGTCCTGGCTCTGGAACCGCATTTACAAGGGCATCACGGTTAATAACGTTCAGGTTGTAAAAGAAGTCGCTCAGGACAACGCCGTTGTTTACGTGCCCTGTCACCGGTCACACATAGACTACCTTTTGCTGTCTTACGTGCTTTACAAGAATGGCCTTATGCCCCCGCACATTGCAGCGGGCATTAACCTGAACATGCCGGTTGTCGGGCCTATTCTGCGCCGTGGCGGTGCTTTCTTCATGCGCCGCAGTTTTAAAGACAACCCCCTGTACGCCACGGTATTCAATGAGTATATGCACGTTATGTTTTCCCGTGGCTACTCGGTCGAGTACTTTGTTGAGGGGGGCCGTAGCCGTACTGGTCGCATGCTGCAGCCACGCCCCGGCATGCTGTCGATGACGGTGCGCAGCTTTCTGCGGGACCACCGCAAACCCATCGTGTTTGTTCCCGTATATATTGGCTACGAGAAAGTCATGGAGGGGCGCTCCTACCTGGGTGAACTGCAGGGTAAGAAAAAGCAGAAAGAGAGCGTGTTTGGTCTCGCAAAAACCGTGCGCAAGCTCAGCAACTCCTTTGGCCGTGTTGCCGTAAATTTCGGTGACGCCATTCCTCTGGCAGGCGTACTGGACGATGTTCATGACAGTTGGCGCGAGGAAGCCTACAGCAGCGAATACCGGCCTGCCTGGCTGAATGGTGCCGTAAACGAGCTGTCTTTGCGGGTAGCTGCCAATATTAATGCCGCTGTTGCCGTGAACCCCATTGGTATGACCGCAACCGTTCTGCTGAGCACACAGCGCATGGCCATGGATGAGAGCCAACTGGTGCGACTGATGGACCAGTATGCCAACCTGCTGCGAACCTACCCTTACGCGGAAACGGTTACCTTGCCGGAAGGCAGCGGTAAAGACTGGGTAGCCTACTGTGAGAACATGGGGCTGATCACACGACAACCCCAGAAACTGGGCGACATTATTGGTCTTGAAGGCAGTAATGCTGTGTTGATGACTTACTATCGCAACAATATTCAGCACCTGTTTGCCCTGCCCTCACTGATTGCCAGCCTGCTTGAAAATAAAAGCTCGCTGGAGCGTGACAGAATTGTCTTTCTGGCCAGTGTGGCTTACCCCTACCTGCAATCTGAACTGTTCCTGAGACATCGGGCTGAGGAGATAGAGCCTGTCATTAACCAGTGGATTGACGTTCTGATCGACCAGGGATTCCTGGTGGCGCTGGAGAACGGTCGCATCGGCCGGCCAGGCGAAGGCACCGAAGAGATGCTGCGGCTGAGAGTATTGTCCCGGTTTATTATTCAGACACTGGAGCGCTACCACATCACTCTGGGCATACTACGCAAGTACGGGTGCAGCACCATCAGCGCCGCAGAGCTTGAAGAACAAAGTACGTTGCTGGCTGAGCGCATGTCGATTCTGTTCGGCCTGAACGCTCCGGAATTCTTCGACAAAACCCTGTTCCGTAACTTCATTGCCAATATGCAGAAGAACGGCGTGATCACCATCGATGACGACGGCCTGATTTGCTACGGCGAAGGGCTGGATGAGGTGGCAGACGATGCCCGCCTGGTGCTGAGTGTTGAGAAGCGTCAGGCCATTCAGCAGGTAACCATGATGGGTGCCTGATGAACGATGGAGGCCTGATTCAGCTCAGGTGTTAACCGGTAGGCAGTGCGCTGATGGCATAAATATCATAGCGGCTGCTCTTACCCTCGATGCGGGTCGCCGGTTCAGGGCCGGCAATTGAGGCTGCCCTGCGAGGGCGTTTGACCACCACCCGATACCTGGCACAGGCCAGAGCCGCCTGAAGCAGTTGGGCGGAGTCATCATCGCTGCCGACAATGCTCTGAAACACCTGCATCTCTTTCTTTACCAGTGCGGATTTTTCCCGGTGAGGGAACATCGGGTCAAGGTAGATAACGTCTGCAACCGGCGCGTCTGCACCTTCCAGCCATTCGATGCTGCTGCCGGGCTTCAGTATCATGTGCTCAATAACTGGCGCACAGTCCACATTTAGCGAGGCTCTGGATAAGCCATCTTCCAGTAAGGCATGAATAACAGGATTACGCTCGAACAGTGTGACCTGACAGCCCAGGCTGGCGAGAATAAAGGCATCCTGGCCGAGGCCGGCCGTAGCATCCAGAACATGCAGGCGGGCTTTTGTTTTGTGCAGGCCAACCGCTTTGGCAACCATCTGGCCAGCGCCACCACCATGCTCACGGCGATAGCCCATTTTCCCTGTAACAAATTCTGCGCGAACCGGCCCGGGCGCCTTCTTGCCGGTGAGTTGCAGGCACAACCCCTGATCATCAAGCAGCAACAGGGCTGGTACATCGCGAATAGCTTTTAACTGAGCTATCGACCCCACGACGCCCAGATTCTTCAGGCCAAGCTCACGGCTTAATTCATCGGCACGGACGCTGTCACCCAGCGGGCTGCGGGCAATAGCAAGATGGCTCTGCGTCATATCACCCTTCATGAGTTAAGGCCGCCAGCCTACTACCCGTTATTCCCGGCCAGGCAGCTTTTTCCAGGTAATTTCATCCCGGATATAAACCGGCTGTGCTTGCGCTGCAGGGACGGTTTTTCCCTGCTCAGCGTCAATAACCGCCAGCCTGGCCACCCAGGCAGCCCTCGGAATAAGTGCTTCGTCAACTGACACCACACGCTCTGAAACCACCACCGGCATATCATCCCGGAATGCCCAGCCGTGCCCGGCACCAAACCAGCGGGCAGGATCGTCTGTCGTGCTGCCTGCCAATGCTACCGCAGAGGGCGCACAAACCCGTTCACTTTCAAGCGGTGCCGGCAGGCCGTCCCGGCATTCAAAACAGCCCCAGTAGACTTCGCCCATCCGCGCATCAAACGCAACGGCAACTTTGTCGTTACCGGTGAGCTTCATACGCTCTATTGCCCCCAGAGCCACGGTGGCAAGGGACGATACAGGCACCACAGGAACATCCAGCCCCCATGCCAGCCCCTGCACCACGCCGGTCGCAATCCGTAATCCGGTAAACGAACCAGGGCCGCAGGCAAACGCCAGCGCGTCGAGGTCAGCCGGAACCAGAGAACTCTCTGCCAGCAGGTCTTTGACCATGGGCATCAGCAGCCGGGTGTGTCCTCGTGGAGCAATTTCAAAACGTTCGGTGATAACACCATCAGCGTAGAGGGCCGCAGAGCAGCCCTCAGATGATGTGTCCAGTGCCAGCAGATTCACAGAATCAAAAACCCTCGGGTCAGAAACGACACTGACTCAGTTAAGTTTGGACAGAATCTCGTCGCGAATACTATCCAGATCGCCAACCCCTTTCACACGCACATAACTGGGCGCTGCCTCTGGCTGCTTTTCCGCCCAGTCCTGATAGTAATCCACCAGAGGGGCTGTCTGGTCATGGTAAATTCTCAGACGCTTGCGAACAGTTTCTTCTTTGTCGTCCGGGCGCTGAATAAGCGGCTCACCGGTTTCATTGTCTTTGCCTTCAACCTTGGGCGGGTCATACTTCACATGGTAAATGCGACCACTGCCTTCATGAACACGACGGCCTGACAGGCGGCTGACAATTTCTTCGTCATCGACGGCAATTTCCACCACATAATCAATGGCAATACCCTGATTCTTCAGTGCTTCGGCCTGGGGAATGGTGCGGGGAAAGCCATCCAGAAGGTAGCCATTCTCGCAGTCTGGCCGCTGAATACGCTCTTCAATCAGTGCAATGATGATATCGTCAGACACGAGGCCACCGGTTGCCATAACCTCTTTAACCTGCTTGCCCAGTTCAGACTCCGCTTTCACCGCGGCCCGAAGCATGTCTCCGGTGGAAATCTGGGGTATGTCAAAGCGCTCTGTGATAAATCTGGCCTGAGTACCCTTACCGGCACCTGGTGCGCCCAGCATGATGATTCGCATAATGTTGTGCTCCCGTTTTAGTCATTATCATTTGAAAAATTGCGGCAAAGATCCCTGCCTTTGCGACAATCTCTCTACACCTGAGCCCATATAAGCCAGAATAAATGAGGGCGCATTATACGAAGTCAGCCTCCTCAGAGAAAGTCGACCTCCGTATCATGCATCATAATGCAGATATTCCGCAGAGTTGCAGGCCGGTTCAGGATGCCAGAGACAGCGCCAGAGCATCCAGATCCGGTGCGACGCGATCAACCTCGGCGTTCAGATCGTCTGCCAGTGAGCCATCCAGGCCAAGCCGCTCCAGCAGCGTGGGTATATCATCCGGATTGAATTCATCGCCTATGTTCCGGCCTTTCAGCAAGGCATTGGCCAGTTGCACCATCAACACATAGTTTTCGTGTTCACCATGATAGCCAAGGTGCTGGTGCACACCTGCGGCCTTGACGACCGGATCCGGCAGTTGCCACAACTTGTGCAGAATGCCACCAATGGCACCGTGACCAACGGCCAGCACTTCATCGCCACCCTGCCCGAAAACCTGTTGCTCCAGTGACTGCATACTGGCTTCAGGGTTGGCATCGCGCAAGTTGTTCAGTTCGTTGAATTCCGATGGGAACAGGTGCCCGACCAGCAGCAGGCCGAAATTATGCAGTAACCCGCAGAGATACGCCAAGCCTTTATCGGCCTTGCATTGCGGCGCAATAATCTGGCACAGAAACGCACAGTACAGAGAGTGCCGCCAGAAATTATCCATGCCAAGTATACCCTGTCGCGGCACATCAAAGGCCCGGACAGACGCTATACCCAGGGCGATGTGAGCCACTCGATCAAACCCAAGCACACGCGTGACCGCCTCCTGCACCGAATTAACCTGGCCTGGGTAATTGAACAGCGCCGACCGGGCGTAACGCATAATCTGTGCAGTCAGGCTGGGGTCAAACTCTATCAGTTCGGCAAGTTCACGGGCGGTTGCATCGGCGTTGGTGGTCAGGCGCAGAATCCGCAGCGCAAGCGCAGGCATGGGCGGCAGACGGTACAGTTTCTGAAGTTTGTCGGCCACCTCTTCCAGCGACAGGGCTTCGCGGCAGTTATTGCCCTGCCCGCGAATAACAAGATGCCCCTCACGGCTACCAGCCAGCGCCAGGCGAAACGAGCGGCCGTCCATTTCAACCAGCCCCTGATCGGTACCCCCGGTGAACAGTACCCGCTCTGCCTGGGTGATATCTGAATCCACCAGAACGGGCAAATCGTAAGCGGCACCGATGGGTGGTGTAAATCCGGGGTCGCAGTCACTGAACAGTCTCATAACCTGGCGAGCGGTCAGCGGCTGCAAGCGGCGGCCGGTCAACTGGAACACAGCGTCCAGATCCAGAGTACTGTCGAACCGGTGCACAACCATAAGCACACCCTTGATATCGATTAGCAGGGCTGCCTGAACAAAGTCGCTCTGCGGCTGCCCGGAGGCCATTACAGCGGCACTCAGGTCCGTTACCTGGCCAATGTCCAGATCTTTATAAGGAAAGCCCTTCAGAGCCAGAAACCTTTCCAGTCGCGCAGCCAGAGCCACAGCTTACTCCTGTTGTTCGTTATTAATGGCAACAATCATTGCACAGTTTGGTGTATCACCCTATTCAGCCGGTATTTCGCATACCGGCAGCAATGCCTGCCATGGTCACCTTCAATGCCCGTTCAACCAGCTCGGGCACCTCACCTTTGCCCTCGCTTTCCCGGTCCCTCTTCAGCAGTTCTGCCTGCAAGTAATGCAACGGATCCGTATAGGGGTTACGTACCCGCATTGAATGGGAGAAAACCGGTTTATCTTCCAGCAACTCTGTTTGCTGTTTGAGCTCCAGAAGGCTCCGGATACAGCTGTTCAGCCGCTCGCCCAGGCTGTCACCAAGAGCCCGGAGCTTGTCATCATCCAGCAACGTCTGTTCGTAGTACCGCGCAATCCGCAAATCGGCCTTGGCAAGCACCATTTCCAGCATATCGACGTAGGTCTGGAAGAACGGCCAGCCCGCCATCATGTCCCGGAGTACCGGAAGCCGGTTGTCTTTTTCAGCCTCTTTCAGTGCCACATCGCTGCCGAGCCAACTGGGCAGCATCAGGCGCATCTGGGTCCAGGCAAATATCCATGGAATGGCTCTCAGACTTTCTACGCCACCTGTGGCTTTACGCCGCGCCGGCCGACTACCCAGCGCCAGCTTGCCCAGCGCCTGCTCTGGTGTCACCTGGCGGAAGTAAGGCACAAAATCTGCGTTTTCACGAACCACATCGCGGTACGCATGCAGTGAACGCTGAGCCATCCAGTCCATGGTCTCCCGCCAGGCTTTTTCGGGTTCGGGAGGGGGCGCAAGCGTGGCTTCAACAACCGCTGTGGTATAGAGGGTAAGGCTTTGTACCGCCAGTTTTGGCAGGCCGAACTTGAAGCGGATCATTTCGCCCTGCTCGGTGATGCGGAAGCTGCCATTTACTGACCCGGGCGGCTGCGACAGAATGGCCCGGTTTGCAGGGCCGCCGCCGCGGCCTACGGTGCCCCCGCGGCCATGGAACAGGGTCAGATGAATGCCGTACTCGCCAGCCACCCGTGTCAGCTGCTCCTGGGCCTGATACTGAGCCCAGGCAGCCATCAGCTGGCCGGCATCTTTAGATGAATCTGAATAGCCAATCATGACCTCCTGCCGCCCATGGCAGTATTCACGATACCACTCGATTTCGTAGAGTGCGGCCATGGCCTCGGGTGCGCCGCTCAGATCATCCAGTGTTTCAAACAGTGGCACTACCTGCATCGGGTACTGCATGCCCGACTCACGCAACAGCAGTATCACGTTGAGCACATCGGACGGAGTGCTGGCCATGGAAATCACATAAGAACCCAGCGCCTGCGGTGTTTGCTGTGCCGCCACCTCGCAGGTTGCCAGTACCTCCTTCACGGGGTCTGAAGGCTGCCAGTTCCTGGGCACCAGGGGCCGTTTGCTCTGGAGTTCCCGCACCAGAAACGCCTGGCGCTCCTGTTCGCTCCAGGATAGATAGTCGCCCAGCCCCAGATAATCCACCATTTCCGCAACGGCCTCGGCATGGCGGGTGGCTTCCTGGCGGATGTCCAGGCGAATCAGTGGCAGGCCAAAGCTGTGCGCCCGGCGAATGGTGTCCAGCAGCGGGCCATTGGCTATGGCTTCAAGCCCGCAATCCACCAGTGACCGGTAGCACAGCTCCAGCGGCGCGGTGAAATCTTCGTTTTCAAAGAGAATGCCAGAGGCATCTGCGGTTTCACCGTTAATACAGGCTTCCGCCCAGTTGCGGGTTTTAAGTAGGCGCTCCCGAAGATCGGCCAGTACATGCCGGTATGGCTCGCGCACATCACCAACCTGAGCGCGAAGTTCATCACTGGCCTGCCACATGGACAGTTCGGCACGCAACGCGCGAATATCTCTCAGGTAAAGATCCGCCGCCATCCAGCGGCCCAGTAGAAAGACTTCACGGGTAACTTCGTGGGTTACATTGGGGTTACCATCCCGGTCACCGCCCATCCATGAGGCAATGCGAATGGGCGAGGCCTGCAGCGGCAGCCCTTTACCGGTGGCGTCATCCAGTGAAGCATCAAGATTACGCAAAAATCGTGGCAGTGCTTTCCACAGGCTGTTTTCAATAACGGCAAAGCCCCACTTGGCCTCATCCACGGCTGTGGGGCGCTCATGACGAATTTCATCGGTGTGCCAGGCTTCGGTAATAAGCTGTGAGAGCCTGCCAATAATTTCTTCACGCTCCGCCGGTATCAGATCACTGTGATCCAGTTTTTCCAGGCACCCGGACATTTCATCGTATTTCATAATCAGGGTGCGGCGGGCAACTTCTGTCGGGTGGGCGGTCAGCACAAACTCTATACGTAAATCGGCCACCCGCTGGTGCAACTCGCTCTGGCTGACGCCTCCGTCGATCAGGCGGCTGAATACCTCATCCAGAGATTCCACCGTGAGGTCTGACTGATGCCCCCGGTTACGGCGAATTCCGTGATATTGCTCGGCCAGGTTGGCCAGGTTGAGAAACTGGTTGAATGCGCGGGTCACCGGCAGCAGTTCGTCATCACTCAGCTCACCCAACAGGCTGACCAGGCGCTGGCCTGAGCCGCTTTCCTGCAGGCGGTCCGCTTTGGCTGCTGCCCGGATTTCCTCAATCAGCTGATAGCAGTTCTGGCCAGGCTGGCTCCGGATACTCTGGCCCAGCAATTCGCCCAGCATACGTACGTTTTCACGGAGATCAGGGTGCAGCTCAGTCACATTAGCGTCCTTCTGACATATTCGGAGACAAGGTAAACTTACGATACTAAGGAATGGCTGAGAAAGTCTATTGGCGTTTAATCTCTGTGAAAGCCTTCCTTCTGCTTTTCCCGCGGCATCAGCCGTTATGCTTCTCTATTCCTTTCACAGACTGCCATATGGCATCCAGGGCATCGAGCGTTTCGGCATCCATATCGCGACCTTGCCGGACCAGTTCCTGCTCAATCGCCCTGAACCGGGCGTAGAATTTATGGTTTGTGCGCTTCAGGGCCTGTTCGGGGTCTTTTTTCATAAAGCGCGCAAGGTTCACGCACACAAACAGCACATCACCCAGCTCATCTTCAATGGCATCTTGGTCACCCACTCCTGCCTGTGCGTCCTGCCAGGCTTCTTTCAGTTCAGCAATTTCTTCCTGAAGCTTGTCAAACACCGGGCCAATATCCGGCCAGTCAAAGCCATGGCGGGCGGCGCGTTTTTGCAGTTTACCGGCTCTTGCCATGGCCGGCAGAGTTCGGGCTATGCCATCAAGGCGGCTGGCGCCCTCGTCCGGAGGCGGCTGCAACGCCCGCTCTTCGGCTTTGATACGTTCCCAGCTTTCTTTTATCCAGGCGTCATCCGGCCGGTTCTCCGGATCAACGCGGCTTTCCAGAGTACCTTCAGGAAACACATGGGGATGCCGGCGAATCAGCTTGCGGACCAGATGGTCGACAATACTGTCAAAATCGAAATGGCCGTCTTCGCTGCCCAGCCGGGCGTAGAAGATAACCTGAAACAGCAGATCGCCCAACTCGTCCTTCAGGTGCGGGAAATCGCCCCGTTCAATGGCGTCCGCCACCTCATACGCCTCTTCCAGGGTATGGGGAACCACGGTACTGTAGGTCTGTTTCGCGTCCCAGGGGCAACCCGTTTCCGGGTCCCGCAGCCGAGCCATCAGTGTTTTCAGGTCCTCAAGAGAATAGCTCATCCACGCTTTCGCCTTACGCCGATTATATTAGGCAGGTTGCGAATCTGCGCCAGCAGCCTGGCCAGTTGTTCCAGACTGGATATTTCAACCGTCAGCCGGATTGTGGCGACATTCTCATCTTTGTTGGTCACGGTGTTCAGCGAGATCACGTCGCTTTTGGACGATGACAGCACCTGAGTAATATCCCTCAGCAGACCAGACCGGTCATACGCTTCGATTTCAACATCCACAGGATAGACCGCGGCAGGCTGGCCACCCCAGGTCACTTCGATAACACGGTGCGGTTCGGTCTCCCGCAGGTTCAGAAAAGTAAGGCAATCCTGACGGTGCACCGTTACCCCGTGCCCCACGGTAATATAGCCGGCAATAGCATCACCCGGCAGGGGCTTGCAGCACCGCGCCACCTGGGTTTTAAGGTTACCAACGCCACGAATCTGAATATCCGATTCCGTATCATAGGGTTTGCGGCGCTGGGTACTGAGCCTGAGATCCAGTTGCTCGGTTTTTGGTTCGAGCATCTGCTGGGCAACATTAGCCACATGAGCCGGGCGTAAATCGCCGGCACCAATTGCCGCGTACATGTTCTCGGCATCGTGGTAATTCACCTTCCGGGCAAGCTCGTTCATATCCAGCTCATACAGCGAAAGACGCTTGAGCTCATCTTCCAGTATCGCGCGGCCATCGGTGATATTCCGGCCACGGTCCTGCAGTTTGAACCAGTGGGTTACCTTGGCTCTTGCTCTGGATGTCTGCACATAGCCAAGGCTGGGGTTCAGCCAGTCGCGGCTGGGCGCCGGGCTGTTGGAGGTCAGTATGAATACCTGATCGCCGGTTTTCAGCTCGTAGGTCAGGGGCACAATCCGCCCATTCACTTTCGCGCCCCGGCAGGCATGACCAATCTCTGTGTGTACCCGATACGCAAAATCGACCGGTGTCGCACCCTGTGACAAATCCACCACATGCCCTTCCGGCGTAAACACATACACCCGGTCTGAAGCTATGTCTGATTTGAGATGATCCGCCAGCCCCGACAGATCGCCAAGGTCTTCCTGCCACTCCAGAACCTGACGCAACCAGTTGATCTTGGCATCGTACCCAGTGGACTTGTTTCCCTTATCCGTACCCTTGTAGAGCCAGTGCGCACACACCCCCAGCTCGGCTTCCTCATGCATTTGATGGGTACGAATCTGAACTTCCATAACCTTGCCATCCGGCCCTATAACCGCCGTGTGCAAGCTCTGGTAGCCGTTTTCCTTGGGGTTGGCTATATAGTCGTCAAACTCGTTGTGAATATGGCGCCACAGAGTATGCACAATACCCAGCACGGCATAACAATCCCGGACATCTGGCACCAGAACCCGCACGGCCCGGACATCGTACACCTGCGAAAAATCGATGCCCTTTCTGCGCATTTTCCGCCAAATGCTGTAAATGTGCTTCACCCGGCCAGACAGTTCGCCTTTAATGCCGGCTGCGTCCAGCTCCTGCTGAAGAGAGTCAATCACCTGCCTGATGTAACGCTCACGGTCAAGGCGCTTTTCATCCAGCAGTTTGGCGATCTTTTTATAGGCGGTTTCATGCAGGTACCGGAATGACAGGTCTTCCAGCTCCCACTTGATATGCCCGATACCTAGCCGGTGAGCCAGCGGGGCGTATATGTCGAAGACTTCCCGGGCCACCCGCATCCGCTTTTCTTCGGGGGCATTTTTTACCGCGCGAATGGCGCAGGTGCGCTCAACCAGTTTGATCAGCGCGACCCGCACATCGTCTATCATGGTCACCAGCATTTTCCGGACGTTGTCCAGCTGGCCCTCGGTTTGCCCCAGTACATTGCCTTTCAGGGGGTAATGAAATGATGAAATGGCCGCCATGTGCTGCACGCCATTGATTAATCCGGCAACCTCATCACCAAATTCTTTTCTGACATGCTCAAGAGGTACCCGCTCTTCACGGACTGACCGGTAAAGAATGGCAGCGACCAGACTGGCCTGGTCCATATGCAGTCCTGCCAGCACCTGAGCCATTTCAATACCGGTTCCGAAACTGCTGGCTCCCGGTGCCCAAAGGCGGTCTTCGCGAAAGGCCTGCTGGGCAATATCTGCAGCCATTTCACAGGCTCGGCGAAGCTGGTCCACATCGTCGATGTGCCCCTCGGCAGCGATCTGGTGAATCCAGCGTTCAATATCGATCTCGCCATCACCGTTAATTGTGTAATCTTCGCGAACTTTTACCATGTCAGTCTGATTTTCCTGGTCATTTCTGCAGCCATCCCGGGCCGCACACAACATCCGTCAGCGGGGCTTCCGCTCAAACAGGGCAATGGATTCCACATGGGTGGTGTGCGGGAACATATCCATTACCCCTGCACGTACCAGCCGATAGCCATTACGCACCAAAACACCGGCATCACGCGCCAGCGTGGCGGGGTTGCACGAGACATACACTATTTTTTGGGCCCCGAAGGCTGTCAGGTATTTACAGATTTCTTCCGCACCTGAACGGGGCGGGTCTATCAGAATCTTGTCAAACCCCTCTTTTGCCCAGCTCTGGCCGGTAAAGTCGCCGTGCAGGTCTGCACCATGAAACTCTACATTATCAAGGCCATTCAGTTCTGCATTTTCCCGGCCCCGGACCACCATGGCATCGTCGCCTTCCACGCCAACAACCTGCCCCCCCTTCCGGGCCAGGGGCAATGTGAAGTTACCCAGCCCGCAGAACAGATCCAGCACCCGTTCGCCGGGCTGCACATCCAGCCACTCAGTGGCTCTGTGCACCATGGTGTGATTAATACCAGCATTCACCTGGGTAAAATCCATGGGGTGAAAGCGCAGGGTCAGATCAAATTCTGATAACTGGTAGCTTAGCCGCTCATCGCTGCTACCGGCAGATTCCGGCCAAATCCGGTGCACGGTATCGGGCCCTTTGGGCTGCAGGTAGATGTGCAGATCATGGGCCTGTCCGAAGGCGGTCAGCTTGGTTCTGTCTCCGGCACTCAGGTCGTCCATATTGCGGAATACCATGGCGGCGACATCGTCACCACAGGCCACTTCAACCTGAGGAATACGGTCATAGGCATCCAGCTCATGCAGCAGAGTACGCAGGGGCATAATCCGCTCGCCAATCCGCGGGTCCAGCACCACGCAGCGGTCTATGTCCGTAAGGAAACTGTTGCGCTTTTCCCGGAACCCGACCAGAACAGACTCCCGTGCTTTTACATAGCGAACACCCAGCCGCGCCTTACGACGATAACCCAGAGAACGGTCGGAGTGCATGGGCGACACCCACTCTTCGGGCTCAATGTTGCCAAAGTGTTTGAAGTGCTCCCTCAGCGTGTTCTCTTTGAACCGGATCTGGGCTTCGCCGTCCATATGCTGAAGGCTGCAACCCCCGCACAGATCGGCAAATTCACAGGGCGGAGCCTGGCGATCGGGCGCAGCGTTCAGCACCTCCAGCGCGCGCAACTCATCAAATTTGCTGTGGGTGACAATCATCCGGGCCATTACGGTCTCGCCCGCCAGCGCCCCGTCTACAAACTGCGCCTTGCCATTCTGGCGGGCAACACCCCGGCCATCGTGGCTGAGAGATTCTATCTCACAGTGGACCGGTTCTTTGGACACGGGTTTCCTGCGTCGTCTGCTCATACTGGCTGCTCTTACTGAAATAGTTTTATCAGGCGCCGGGGAAGACACCCGTAGACAGGTACCGGTCACCACGATCACAAATAATGGCTACGATAACGGCATTTTCAACCTGTGCAGACACTCTGAGTGCTGCGGCAATGGAGCCACCGGAAGAGACACCACAAAAAATGCCTTCTTTTGATGCCATGGCTCGCATGGTTTCTTCTGCTTCCTGCTGGCCGATATCCAGAACCTGATCAACCTTTGACTCATCAAAAATGCTGGGCAGGTATTCTTTTGGCCAGCGACGGATACCGGGAATGGAGGCGCCGTCTTTCGGCTGCAAGCCAACAATCTGTATGTCCGGGTTGCGCTCTTTCAGGTAACCGGACAGCCCCATAATAGTGCCGGTGGTTCCCATTGAACTGACACAATGGGTTACCCGTCCACCGGTCTGCTCCCAGATTTCCGGGCCGGTGGTACGGTAGTGCGCCAGGGGGTTGTCAGGGTTGCTGAACTGATCCAGCACCCAGCCTTTGCCATCAGCGCCCATCTGAGCGGCCATATCACGGGCCGCCTCCATGCCCTCTTCCTTGCTGACGGTAATAATTTCTGCACCATAAGCCCGCATAGACGCACGGCGCTCTTCGCTCATATTTTCGGGCATGAGCAACACCATGCGGTAGCCCTTGATGGCCGCAGCCATTGCCAGAGCAATACCCGTATTACCGCTGGTGGCTTCAATCAGGGTGTCGCCCGGCCTGATATCGCCCCGGCGCTCAGCTTCCTGAATCATGCTGAGCGCTGGCCGGTCCTTAACCGACCCCGCCGGATTATTGCCTTCAAGCTTCGCGAGGATAATATTACTGGTTTCTCCAGGGAGGCGTTGCAGACGAACCAAAGGGGTATGCCCGACATAATCTTCAATGGTAGAAAAGTTCATATGATTGCCCTGTGATACACTTTTGGGTTCGCATGATACGCGCTATGGCCGGTTTCTCCCAATACGGCTTCTCGCTATATCCATGACCTAAGGCTATAACTGCATTATTATTCCGGGTGTTACTGGGGGTGATTCCACAGTCTTTTACACCTGAATCAATTATTCTCACAGGGAAGTGTGCCCGTACAGGTTTACGGGCCAGACAATACATCAGGAACCAACTATGCGGCGCTGGGGCATTCGCAAAAAAGTACTCGTGGTAACGCTTGTTCCCACCTTGCTGACAACTCTTATACTGGGGATCTTTTTTACCTACAGCTGGGTGCATAATATTGAGAGCCTGCTTGAAGATCGCGGTGAGTCTCTTTCCCGCCAGCTTGCGGCCGGCTCGGAATATGGCCTGTTCACCACAAACCGCAGTTTGCTCAGCAGTCTTTCCAATGCCTTGCTGGAGGAGCGGGATGTTCGCTCCATTACATTTTACGGAAGCGATGGAAGCCACCTGCTGCACACAGGCCCGGGCAACGCCGACATGGTTGACGCCACAAACCTGACCAGCGAGAAAGCCACCAGAATTGTTCGCGAAAACAGTACCCGCTTTATAACTCCGGTGTTTCTTCAGGACCTGATGATTGAAAACATGCTGGACCCGGATGCCCGGCAAGCCATGTCTCAGGACCGGGAGCCACTGGGCTGGGTGGCCGTGGAGATGTCCCATGTACGCACAGAAAAAGAAACCTATAAAGCACTGTTAATTTCCCTGTTGCTGGTGCTGGGCGGCGTTGTTATGAGCCTTGCTATTGCCCTGCGCCTGAGCCGTGCCTTTACCAGCCCGGTATTTGAACTGAACGAGGCCGTTGCCCGGCTTAAGGAAGGCAAACTGGAGACCCGGGTTTACACCAGGGCGGGGCCGGAATTCGAGCAACTGGAATCTGGCCTGAACGCTATGGCTGCAGAGCTCAGCAAGGCCCAGGCGGAAATGCAGCAGAATATTGACCAGGCCACGGAAGACCTGCGGGAAACGCTGGAAACCATCGAAATCCAGAATATCGAACTGGATTTTGCCCGCAAGGAGGCACTGGAAGCCAGCCGCATTAAATCGGAATTTCTGGCGAACATGTCCCATGAAATCCGCACGCCCCTGAACGGCATCATCGGCTTTACCGAACTG